>JAJZHJ010000153.1 GCA_021804525.1 Bacteroidota bacterium
CACCATTCAACAATTAAAGGCTGAGATTGAAAACCTGACAGCCGCAACTAACGAACAAGTGGAAGCGCTGCGCATTAAGTATCTGAGCAAAAAAGGGGAGATAGCGCAACTTTTCAATGCATTTCGCGATGTGCCAAATGATCAAAAACGGGAAGTAGGACAACTGCTTAACGAATTGAAAGAGTCGGCACAAAACAAGATGGAAGCACTCAAAGCTACAACCACCACTTCGGCAGGAAAAGCAGATGCTACCGATTTAACACGACCTGGCGATCCCATTCTTTTAGGTACGAGGCATCCCATTTCCATTGTTCGCAACAAAATTGTCTCTATCTTTTCGCATGTAGGTTTTACCATTGCCGAAGGCCCTGAAATTGAAGACGACTGGCATGTATTCGGGTCACTTAACTTTCCTCCCGAACATCCGGCACGTGACATGCAGGACACTTTTTTCATCGAGAAAAATCCCGATGTTCTTTTGCGTACACACACATCATCGGTGCAGACTCGTATTATGAGCACCACACAACCTCCTATCAGAGTGATTTGTCCCGGGCGAGTCTATCGCAACGAGGCAATTTCATATCGCGCACACTGTTTCTTTCATCAGGTTGAAGGATTGTACATCGACAAAAACGTATCTTTTGCTGATCTGAAACAAGTGCTTCTCTATTTTGCAAAAGAGATGTTTGGCGAAAATACCAAGATACGTTTGCGCCCTTCCTATTTCCCTTTCACGGAACCTTCAGCCGAGATGGACATATCCTGTAATCTTTGTGGAGGCGAAGGATGTGCTTTTTGCAAACATACCGGCTGGGTTGAAATACTTGGATGCGGCATGGTTGACCCCAACGTTTTAGACGCTTGTGGAATCGACAGCAAAGTCTATTCGGGATATGCTTTCGGCATGGGCGTCGAACGCATCACCAACCTCAAGTACCAAGTAAAAGACTTACGGATGTTTTCTGAAAATGACGTGCGCTTCCTGCAACAATTTGAAGCTGCATTTTGACAATTAATAAGAGAAAAAATTCATTATATATTCTCCGCCAATCCGTTTTTTAATTATCTTTGTCCATAATCTAAATACAAACAGCTTATGTCACGCGAAATAAAATTCAGCTTAGTCTATCGAGATATGTGGCAATCTTCAGGGAAGTATGTGCCTCGTGTTGATCAATTAAAACAAATTGCTCCAGTCATTGTCGATATGGGATGTTTTGCCCGCGTCGAAACCAACGGTGGGGCTTTCGAACAAGTAAACCTCCTTTTTGGTGAAAACCCTAACAAAGCCGTGCGCGAATGGACGCAGCCATTCAACGACGCAGGCATTCAAACCCACATGTTGGAAAGAGGATTGAACGGATTGCGCATGTACCCTGTCCCTGCAGATGTTCGTCAGCTTTTCTTCAAGGTAAAAAAGGCGCAAGGAACCGATATTTCACGTTCGTTCTGTGGACTGAATGACACGCGAAACCTTGAGCTTTCGGTCAAATATGCCAAAGAAGCCAACATGATTTCTCAGGTCGCTCTTTGCATCACCAACTCTCCTATTCATACCGTCGATTATTACATGAACGTGGTAGAAAAAGTGGTTGATTTTGGTTGCGATGAAATCTGTCTGAAAGACATGGCTGGCATCGGGCGCCCTGCCTTTTTAGGCAATTTAGTTACTGCTATTAAAAGGCGTCATCCAAAAATGCTTGTTCAATATCACGGACATACAGGCCCCGGTTTTTCGGTTGCCTCCATGCTTGAAGTAGCGCGTGCTGGTGCCGATATTCTCGACGTTGCCATGGAGCCTCTCTCCTGGGGAATGGTTCATCCCGATGTGATCACCATTCAAGCCATGTTGAAAGATGCCGGATTTACAGTGCCTGACATCAACATGAAAGCGTACATGGAAGCCCGTTCCATGACACAATCGTTTATGGACGACTTCTTAGGTTACTTTATCGACGCAAGCAACAAAACCATGACATCCCTTTTGGTGGGTTGCGGTTTACCCGGTGGTATGATGGGTTCCATGATGTCAGACCTGAAAGCTATGCACAGCGCCATCAACATGTCCTTACGTTCGCAAAAGAAGCGCGAAGTAACGCTCAATGAGTTAGTTGTTTTATTGTTTCAGGAAGTGGAATACATTTGGCCTTTGTTAGGCTACCCTCCTTTGGTAACTCCATTCAGCCAATACGTGAAGAACATTGCCCTGATGAATGTGATGCACATCCTGAAAGGCGAACCACGTTGGAGTACTATTGATAAGAATGCATGGGATATGATTTTGGGCAAGACTGGTAAATTGCCTGGTGAATTAGCGCCTGAAGTGAAAGAGTTGGTGAAAAAGAATGGATTGGAATTCTACACCGGCAATCCACAAGATGCATTTCCGAATGAATTGGATAAGTATCGCAAGGAAATGCAGGATAATAACTGGGACTTTGGTCAAGACGACGAAGAGTTGTTTGAACTGGCCATGCACGACCGTCAGTACCGCGATTACCGCAACGGCTCGGCAAAGAAACGTTTTGAACAAGAACTAGAAGCCGAAAAAGCCAAGGTAGGCGCACCGATTCTTGTAACACGACCTGTTGTTGAAGTCCCAAAAATCGACATTGCAACTGTGCAGGCTCAGTATCCGAATGCAAAACCTATCCAGGCATCGGTAAAAGGTCAAGTTATCTGGCAATACGACGTAGAAGATACATCTTCGGCGCCTCATCTCGGCGATACCGTGAAAGAGAACGACACCATCTGCTACGTTCAGTCATTCTACGGGCCTGAAGCCGTGAAAACATCGTTTAGCGGGAAAATTGTAGCCACTTATCCGAAACAAGGAGAACTGGTTCAAAAAGATGAGATCATTGCTTTCGTGGACTAATCTTTCAAAAGTTGATAAAAATCAAAACCCTAGCTTGTTTTGGCAAGTTAGGGTTTTTTAGTTAATCCGACAACGGAGTATTTGATCAACTTATTGGCTATCACGGCTTGTCTCAACACTTTTGCAACTTTCTGTCATTATGGCTATTTCCCCTTTCCTGTTCAATCTTGTTCTTATAAAAGAGATCCCAATTCAGGATACTCTCAATGTTAAATCGTAGCTGTTGCTGTACTGCTTGTCTTGCGTTGAAATCTTATAGCGATGCTGATAACCCATTTAGGTGAATCAGATTACACATAAAACTATGACTCAAGGTGTTCTAAAATACAGGAGAAAATTAGCATGCGCGACACTGTCTCCAATAAGGTGTCCGATGACGAACCTGTTTTTCTCCTTTGTCCCATAGACCGCTAAGATAACGTTGTGGCATAGAACCTCAACAAAAGGAATAACCAGGTAAAAGAGATTTTTGGACAGCCGAATGGAAATTTCTACGAACAAACACGATCTGTTGAAATGATAGAACCGGAATCATAAATTAAGAGACAAAGAAAATAAGGATTTTTTAATCTACAACCCTTGTTTTCGTTTTCAAACCTTAGTAGCATAATTCAAAAGATAAAAGACAACCTTTTATTTCCTTATTTTACTTCCATGCGGGAGTGAAGATGTCAACAGTCAATATTTCGGTGTCAGTTTAATTCTGGTACTATCTTTTATATTATCGGTTACGGGACACCGTTTCTCGGTTTCATCGAGCCATGCTTCTTGTTCTTCCTGTGAAGCGCCATCAAAATTGGCATCAATGGTGACATTAATTTCCTGAAATCCGGCGCGTTCGTCAAACGATATCCCCATAAATGCACAAGGATTCATCGCTCCCTCAATTTTTATGTGCATATCATTCAGTTTCAAGCCGCGTTGTTGTGCAACGGCATGACCGGTAATGCTTAAGCAACCAGCTAACGACATTAACAACACCTGTACGGGAGTAGGTCCTTCGTCGGTGCCACCCATCGGAGCAGGTTCGTCAATGATCATAGAAAAACGTCCCGCACGAAGATTGATCTTCGTTGCACTTTCGCTTTGACCTTCGATGGTCACTCTCATCTGTTTATTTGTAATTTCCATTATAAAAAAATTAAGCCAAACACCTTTATTATGAATAAACGGGTTGACGGATGGTTATTTTTACATTCTCAACTGCTTTTTTCCTGCTTTCTGTTTTCTTATTTTGTCTTATTCCCTCAGCGTATCTTTGCACTGTTCTTCCTCTGTTTCAAACTCAAGCGTGGCATGATGCACATTTGCCGCGACCAATTTTTCCTTGATGCGATGTTTCAGTTCGGCCTGTTGTTCCAAAGTGGTACACCGTATGACAACATGGGCCGTCAATGCATTTTGCGTAGTGCTCATTGCCCATACATGTACATGATGCACATTGGTAACGCCATCAATATCTTTCATGATATCGACCACATTCGCTACGTTTACTCCTTTTGGTACGCCGTCGAGCGTCAATGAAAGGCTGTCGCGAAACAATTTCCAGGTGGAATAGAAAATAACCACCACGATGAGTAGACTCATCACCATATCCAACCAATAGACGTGAAACATAGTCATCAGCACGCCGGAAATGACAACGCCCAACGAAACCGCCGCATCGGACATCAAATGCAGATAAGCCCCTTTCACATTCAAATCGTGCTCTTTGTTGCGAAAGAACAGCATGGCAGAAACGGCGTTGATAATGATACCGATGCCGGCAACAATAGAGACCGGTTCGCCTTGTACCACCACCGGATGATGTACCCGTGCGATACTTTCGCTGATAATGCCACCAATGACAATAAATAGCACGACAGAATTAATGAGCGACACCAAAATGGTAGATTTCCGATAGCCATACGTAAATTTATCGGTGGCTTTCACCTTGACCAATCGAAAAGCGAGCAGCGACAAACCTAATGCAGCCACGTCGCTCAGGTTGTGTCCCGCAACGGAAATAA
>JAJZHJ010000154.1 GCA_021804525.1 Bacteroidota bacterium
TACTCGGTAATGGAATAGGTTCCGGGCAAATCGACCATTCGAAACGTATAATCACCATGCTCCATGAAAGCTTCTTTCGCGTCGACCGTCACGCCGCTATAATTGCCAACATGTTCGTGCGAGCCGGAAGCATGATTGAACAACGTCGTTTTTCCACTGTTTGGATTGCCTACCAATGCCACGTTGATAGTTCGGCTTTTCTCCTGAGCCGATACTTTCAATGTTTCTTCATCAATTGTTCCTGAATAGAAAGTTTCGGTCAGTGTGGCAGCATCTTCGACAGCGACCATTTGAACCAATGAGGCTTCGCTGCGTCGCAATGAAACGTTGTAACCCAAAATTTCATATTCTACGGGATCTTGCAGTGGTGCGTTTTTTATGACAATCACTTTTTTACCTTTCACAAAGCCCATTTCAGTGATGCGCTTCCGAAATGCGCCATGCCCAAGCACTTTGGTGATAATGCCTTCTTCTCCGGTTTTCAGTTCCGATAAAGGAGTTGTTTTTATGTTGGTTGTCATAAATGATAGAATGTTTATAAGGAAGAGGCTACTATAAATAAATTCATTTCAAAGCTGAGTTGAAGTTATTAAGCCTAAATTCTCAACCTCCGGTTTGGTGCCAACCATAGCGTTGAAAAAGGTCTGTGTATGTTTGAAAATAGAGAAGTGACAGGAATCAAAGAAAGCGCAAACCGCAAAGAAATATTTGTGCGTGGCGATAAAAAGAAACAAAAGACAGGTTGAAGAAGAAGAGACATACAGTCAGATGAGTTATCATAAAACTTTTGCAAAGTTACGATATCCAATGTAATGGATCAATCCCTATAATTGACCATTTCTATCATGCAGACTCCTTATAAATAATGATTTTGATTATTCTGAAACAAAAAAATGAGGTGAAGCACTTCTTTTTATGCTTCAGAGCGAATAAGTAATGCAACAGCATAAGCTGCAATTCCTTCATCTCTGCCGACAAATCCCAATTTCTCTGTTGTTGTGGCTTTTATGGAAATATCTTCTTCTGAAACGCCCATGACTTGAGCTAATTTTTTTGCCATTTGAGGAATGTAGATTTGCAATTTTGGATGTTCGGCGCAAATGGTACAATCGATGTTGCTTATCTCATATTTTTGCTTCCGAATGATTTGCATGGTTTCAGAGAGTAATAGTTTGCTGTCGATAGATTCAAAACGTCTATCGGTGTCAGGGAAGTGAAACCCAATATCGCGGGCATTGGCTGCTCCAAGTAAAGCATCGCAAATGGCATGAATCAACACATCAGCATCAGAATGCCCCAATAAACCAATTGGATGAGGAATACGAATGCCACCTAACCACAATTCTCTACCGACTGCAAAACGATGGACATCATAGCCCATGCCAACACGAATTTTCATTTTGAGAAGTGTTAATTTATCATGAAAATAGATTCTTATTAGTAAAGCTTTCACTAAGGTGAAAGCTTTACTATGGTTTAGATTTTTATTTCATAAGATTGGTTAGTCCTTCCATGTCAAAGGCAAGCGTCAGGCGCAACGTTTGATCCAATGGATTGCTTTGAGAGGTGGCAATCAGGTAAGCTACATCTAGACGAAATACATTAAGCATAAAGCCGGCGCCCAAGGTGAAATATTTTCTGTTACCGTTAAATTGTGATTCATAGAAATAGCCACCTCGCACAAAAAACTGTTTGTTGTAGGCATATTCTGCTCCCACAGAGGCTTGAATGCGTTGGATGAAGTTGGGATCGCTGAAAGATTTGAAAATACTTGAGATGGGAGAGATTTGCGAGTATTCTTGTTGGGTCATGGTATCTTGAGCTTGTACCAACAGTTTGTTTATGTCGGCGTTGATGGAGATCGTATTATAATCGTCCAGCGGATATTCATAAGAAACTCCAAGTCTTAAATTTGTTGGCAGAAAAAGGCTTGTATTACCTTTATCGTATGATATTTTTGATCCGATGTTTGAAATGTTGGCGCCAAAACCAAAGTGAGCGTCACCGTTTGCAGCTTGCATCGTTGTGTGGTAATAAGTGGCTACATCGGCTGCAAATGCTGAACCTGGATACATATCCGGAATCTGTCCCCCGCTTAAATCGGAATAGATGAAACGAAGAGCTACAGCGGCTGACCATTTTTCGGAAAGCTGACGCGAATAAGCTGCATCGATGGAATATTCTGCAGGATTAATGCTATTCAACGCATTACCATTGGCATCCGTTAAATCGACCGATCCCAACGAAAAATAACGCAATGAAGCACTGATTGCTTGTTGATCGCCAATTTTGTAATAACCGGCTAAATAAGATAAACTCATGTCGCTTACTAATTTACGTAGCCAAGGGGTGTAAGATAATGACAATCCTGCACCACTTTCCATAAAGGCATATTTTGCCGGATTCCAATATTGTGAATTCACATCCGGTGTGGTGGCTGCTCCAAGATCACCCATACCCCCTCCGCGTGCATCTGGTGCAATGGATAATGATGGAACACCTGTAATTAATGGATTTAATGAATTGTCTAACGTTTTCTGAGCAGATAAAAAGGATGTTGTGAAGAGTACGAGAAATAACGAACATGCAATCTTTTTCATTGGAAAAACTTTTTGTGTATGAGAAAATGGCTTGAGTAATGCTATTATTTATTTTGTCGATAATGATTCTTCTACATAAACGGACAAAAGGAGCGTTTATTATTTACTGACAATCACTTTTTGCGTTTTTGAGCTTACCAGGCTGTTGTCAGACGATATGTCAAATTTGTAAAGATAGATTCCCGGGCTTAACCGATTTCCATCGGCATCAGTGACATCCCATGGAATGGTGGTGGTCGAAGAATTGGCTATGTCCGATTGTTCAATCGTTTTTAAAAGCCTTCCAGTAAGGTCATAAATGGATACTTTGATGGAAAGCATGTTATCGGGACGATTGTGTTGTAATACAAAATAAGTGCTTCCTCCCACAACTGGATTTGGATAATTGTAAACACGATATAAGTCGGGGCTGAGACCTTGTTGAACTTCAAAGGTAATTGTCGAATCGCTGGAATTGTTCAAAACATCCCAAATTTTGAAGGTGAGTGTGTGTTTGCCATTAGTAAGCGTCGGTAACTTGTATTGGACGGTTCCGCTGCGATAATCCCCAACGTTGGGTTGAAAATAAGCATTCAGATTGTAATAGTTGTTGGGGTCATTATCCAATGTTAACGTAATATCGTGTCCTATGCCGCTACCAATGGTATTGATGCCGGTGGCATCACTTACATTGGCAATGAAAAGAGGCGTTTCATTTACTTTGTCTCCATTTCGAAATTGCGGAGAGTTAAGGTACATATTGATTTTAGGTCCATTTGTTTCCCACACAATCTGATTATTTGTACCGCCAACATCGAAATTTGTAAAATCACCTTGTCCTTCACGACCGAGAGAATCGGCTGCATAAAAATTCATGCGTCCGGTGCCAAAGTTGTAATCAATGTCTTTTGGAATAATGGACTGAATAGAAAAAAGGCCATTTTTAACTGTAGCTTTTCCCGAAAACAGGGTATTTGGCCTATCGTAATAAACAAAAGGAGTAGAACCTGAAATATTTCCCAACGTGGTCATTTTTTCTTTTTTATCGAAAATAACGGCTTGCACGTAGCCATTAAAATTGCTGCAAACGGAGTTTGTGTTTGGCTCGTTCACATGTCCGTTGATTGTCATGGTTGACAGGGCATTGAGTGTGTCGATTGTTGTCACGGGAGTGTGATTGATACTGTCAACCACCACAGAATAATTAGGCGCTGGAAATGCTAATTTCAATGCCGGATCGCCTATCAGAATGAAACTCATTTTGTTGTCATCACCAGGCATGGCATTTTTGGTGCGAAGCATCATATCGCCGAGACGCAACGAATTTCCTGTTGAATCACGATAAAAAACATTGTTGGCAAAATGTTGATTGATCGTAAAATTAGCGTTCGAAAAAACGGTACGGGTGGTGGTGAATAATGCGATGCCACCACCGTTAGGATTGAGAAACACATCTTCGCCGGCTGTTAAATCTGTGTAATCGCACCGTGTAAAGTCACATGTTGCGGTGACCCATAAGGCTAAATTTTGATTGTACATGGATAAAATGTCATCGGTTGTCAGAATTTGAGAATTTGACCAGCCGGATGTGCCACCATGACCTGTATAATTTAGCATTAGTAAGCCTGATTTTATCATATTCAACAATTTATCTTTTGCGGCAGGGTACGTTACTCCTGTAGCGGAAGTGACTGCCTTGTAAGCATCGAGATAAATTTTATTGATCTGTACGTTAGGATTCATTTGCGCAGTGTAGGAAGCGATGCTATCTGCTTGAGTCATGTGTAAATTGTAACTTGGAGCATCCCCTGCATAATAATCAGCTACAAAAGCAATCTGATTTTTCCAATAACCGGTGTTTGTGTTGTCGATATATTGAAGGGTTTTATTGACGGTAGCTTGAGCTTGATCTGTCGTGTAAATCGGGAATCTTCCTACCCCAATGCGTAACTTGTCAGAAGTGAGATTTACACCAGAGTTATCATCGAGAAACCCGAAATAATCGTCTGAAACGTATGACGATATTTGGCTAATCGAATTATACGACTCAAAATCAAGTAATTGCCTGATTGGAGCTGATGTGGGTATGATGCCTCGATTATCGAAGCAGCTTCGTCCAAAGAGTAATAAGTATTTTGGAGCCGTTGTAGGGTTTGCGCCATAGCGATCGTAAAGCATTTTCATGATTTTGCGATAAGCTGTTGCATCAGGAGTCCCCGATGAGAATTCGTTATAAACTTCTTCGGGAGTAACGACCATCACTTTCAAGTGATCGTGCTCGCGGTGTTTTTGTGCTAATTCTTC
>JAJZHJ010000155.1 GCA_021804525.1 Bacteroidota bacterium
ATCTTGGAATTGTGAATCAGAATAATCCAATCCATAGCGCAATCGCAGATCAATCCATTCGGCAAAAGTGATTTTTGTAGAGGCAAACCCAATTAATCTGTTTTTTGTTTGTTGATTTGTGTTTCGGTAAGCTGACCAATATGGATTGCCTGAATAACCACTCATGTTTGGAATGTAAGTTGCCGGCCCTCCAAATTGTGTAAATGCATAATTTGTTCCCGCAAATTTCTGATAATCAGAAAAACTCACACTACGCGGCATCATCAGATAATTCAGAAAGATATTGTCGGGATCGGAAGCCAATTTGATAGCATTCTTAATAAAATCGTTGATGTAATTGATTTTGAAATCGGTTGATAAAAATTTTGACAACGTGGATGTGGATCTCAAATCAAACGAAGTACGGTTAAAGCCACTGTTTGGTATCACATTATTATTATCCAATCGTGTGATCGAAGCGCGCATGGTCGAATGGTCGGTCCCATAATTAAAATCTACATTGTTGGTGAAAGTGGTACCTGAATGTAAAAAGTCTTTGTACAGGTTATTATCTGTAGAAGAGTATGCCTTGTCCCCCATTAAAGCGTGCACAACAGAACCATCCATTTTGCCACCCCAACTACCTTGCTGATTGACATCGAAAACACCGCCTGACCCTTGTCCATAAACATTTTGAAACGAAGGAGTCTGCATTGGATTATCAAACGTCAGGTTAGAATTGTAACTTACCCCTAATCCTTTGGTATGGCCTTTTTTTGTGGTTATCATCACAACGCCATTACCGGCAAGACTACCATACAAAGCAGCGGCTGCAGGGCCTTTCAATACTGAAATAGATTCCACATCATCGGGTGAAATATCGGCTATGCCGGAACCCATATCCACACTTCGGTTGCCCCAAAAATCATTGGTGCCTCCTGTAGAACTATTAATGGGCACTCCGTCAACAACCACTAAAGGTTGATTATTCCCGCCAATCGAGTTATTTCCACGAATAGTAATACGAGATGATCCGGCAGGGCCTGTGGCTGCCTGTTGAATATCAACACCGGCAACTTTTCCTGACATCGCATTGAGTAAGTTAGGATCACGATCCTGCGTTAGTTCTTTGCCACTAACTTCTTGAAGGGAATATCCTAACGCTTTTTTCTCTTTTGTGATCCCTAATGCCGTGACCACAACTTCATTGAGTTGTTGCGAGTTTTCTTGTAAAACAACATGCAAGTTGGTTTTGTCGTCAACAGACACTTCTTGGGGATTATATCCAACATAGCTGATCAACAATATGGCATTGGATGGAATGTTCTTGAGCGAAAAATTTCCATTTACATCGGTTATCATTCCCATCGTTGTCCCTTTTACCTGAACGGTAGCGCCGATAATTGGTTCTTTTTTTGCATCGACAACCGCTCCGGTAACTTCCGGTAAAATACGTCCTTTTGGAGGATCGTTTTTGGTAATTGTGATGTATTTATCTTTAATGGAAATAGAGACCGCCTGTCCTTTTAGCGTAAGTTCAAGCACCTCGCGAACAGGTATTTGTTTCACATTGAGTGTCACTTTCTCATTGAGGTTGACATCTCCTTGCTTGAACCAAATGGCAAACCCTGTTTGTTGCTTTATAGCTTCAAAAATTTGATTTACAGTAGCTTGTCGAACATTCAGCGTAACAGTTTGTGCATGTAACGCTACACTCGAAAGCATCATAAAAATAGCGACCCAACCGAAGCGCGAAACAGCGTGACGAATCGATCGACAACAACGAGTCTTTTTAAACATGTGTGATTGCATACGTTTTTCAGATTAAGTTAATAATTTGTTTATGAATAAAAGCAGAAATAGCATTGTAGAACAACACTTTGTGTAGAAAAAGCAGGAGTTAAGAAGTGTTCATGGTAAATAGATTAATAGGTTAACTTGTTATTATGTCAATAAATGACAATCTTCTTTCCATCTATTTTGTAGCGATATACATGACCAACACTCATCGCTTCCAATACTGTTTCAATCGGATCGTTCGCATTGAAATCACCACTTAAAACCAATGTGTCCAACTTGGGGTTTTGCACAGTAATGTCAACAGAATATACCCTTTCCAATTGACGAACAATGTCCGAGAATTGTTCCATATTCACGGTAATATGACCATCTTTCCATGCTTCGGGGTTTGACAGCTCGCCAGCTTCAAGAATATGTTTATCAACATTGTAAATAGCAGATTGAGAAGCTAAAAGCACCATTTGTCGCTCCGGTTGAGCATTCGGATAAACGTGCAGCTTCCCTTTTTTGAGGAATACACGAATGGTTTTATCGCATGGATACGCAGAAACGTCAAACTGTGTTCCCACCGCCATAACCGACAATTGATTGGCATGAACAATGAATGGATGCGTCGGATCAGATTTAACTTTGAAAAAGGCCTCCCCTTTCAGAATAACTTCCCGTTTGTTTCCTCTGAAAACAGAAGGATACGAAAACTGTGATTCGGCATTAACCCACACTTTTGTTCCATCCGAAAGAAGCAATTCTGCATGTTGTCCCCGTGGAACAATCAGCGTTGTCAAACGAGATGTTTCTCCCATTTGAATATAGCTTGCAAGCGAATATGAAATGATTCCGATAACCAAAACTGCAGCAGCGTAATATAGGAAACGGCGCAGAGGAATTCCTTTTATTGAGGCATTCGTTTTATGTTGACCTTCCGTCTCCATATTGTCGGCAAACATGGAAGCAATGGCAAAGTTATTTTTCAACGATGAGAAATATCTTTTGTGAACGTTATTTTGATTTACCCATTCTTCAATGGTTTTTATTTCATCAGATGATGCCGTATGATTCAAAAATCGAGCAATCAACGGATCAATTCTTTCTTTTTCGGTGGGATCAATATTCATATGAATTTGTTTATTTTTTTCATTAAGGGCATATGGAACTCGCTTACACATTCATCGTCATTGGCGAATCGTTTATACATGCTCGTTTCATATATGTAAAATTTGCTTATTATTAGCCGCTAAAGAATGCATGTTATTTTGCAGTATTCTAAATTTCATTCGTATTACATATAATAAACGAATGATTCACTCCATACCCTAAAATGAGATGAAGATTTAACACAAAAAGGCGAAAAGGAAGAGGTGAAATGACTAGTTATCTTTACGACAACCTACTGATAATATGTGGATTCATCTGAAAAGATGTGGAAAGAAAAAAAAGATCAACACATAATAATCTTTCAACTCTTTGCGAAGAAGGGAGAGTGTTTTACTCATGCGGTACTCGACTGTTTTCACGGAGACACCTAATTGATTGGCTATTTCGGCATATTTCAGATGCTGGGTGCGATGGAGCAAAAACACCTCGCGACACTCTTCGGGTAGCTGCCGAATAGCATTTCGAACTATTTTTTCCAAATCATTCCATACAATGTTTTCGGGAAGAAAATCTTCGAGCGCAATCATGTCCAAGTGTGCATATTGCCAATGTTCTTGAACTACAGTTTCGTAATCATGGCTTAATTTTACATGCCGCAAATAATCGATGCAACGATTTTTAGTAAGCGTCAACAAAAAACCTGTAAGATTTGTGTTTGGATCTAGTTGCGAACGCTTGTCCCACAGCGTCATAAGGACATTTTGTGCAATATCGGCGGCTTCTTCCTGAATGTAAACGTACGCTTTGGCAAAAGAGATCAAGCGCGAAAAATAGTACGAAAATATTCGTTCGAACCCTTTTTCATCTCCATTTCGGAGAAGCGTTACCCATTCCTGTTGATTTACATTCACGTTGTTTGTTTTTCAAAAATACGCATTGCCTTGTTTATAAAATCAGCATGAAACAACGGTCAACAAAGAAAATATTGAGATTCATCAAAGAAAATGAATTGGAAATCAAAGAGACATTGAAAACCAATTCTTTCGGGTTGAAATCGAATATGAGTTTCATACGCTCCTTACAAACAAATTATTTACGATAACGGTTAATTCACAAACACAATGCAAGCTAGCATTAATCTCTTTCCTTTATCAATGACATTAATTCCATCATGGACAACTTTGCCGATTGGTCGCTGCCTTCCAACAGCGAGTCGGCCAGATCCCGTTTCGTGTTATGTAACTGAATAATCTTCTCTTCAATGGTGTTTTCAGCCACTAAACGATAGATCGTCACCGGACGACTTTGCCCGATACGATGTGCCCGATCGGAAGCCTGATCTTCAACGGCAGGATTCCACCATGGGTCGAGATGAATCACATAATCAGCAGCCGTGAGATTTAATCCCAATCCTCCGGCTTTGAGGCTGATCAGGAAAATATCTCCCTCTCCTGACTGAAATTTCTTGACTGCTTTTTCCCTATCTGCAATGGGAGTCGAACCGTCTAAATATTGATATTTATAACCTTCTTTATCAAGTGCTGCACGCACAAGCGAAAGATGCGTCACAAATTGACTGAAGACTAAAGCACGGTGTTTATTCTCTGTCAACTCAGCAATAATTTCAAGAAAAGTGGCCAATTTCGTTGAAGGAATAGCAACAGCAGAATCCACTAAAGCGGGGTTGCAACATGCCTGACGCAAACGGGTAATTTCAGCTAAAGCTTTTAAATGTTTAGTGCCTTGAGGAGCATCATCACTTTCTAGATTGACAATTGCCTGCCGGCGTAATGCTTCATAAAAAACCATTTCATCGTCACTAAGCGGCACTTTCTTTATAATTTCTGTTTTTGGTGGCAACTCATCTAATACTGCTGATTTTGTTCGACGTAATATAAAAGGAGTGATCAATTTTTTGAGATGACGGCGTGATGGCTCGTTATCAGGCTTAATAAACATATCGGTAAAATGCTGTAATGTTCCCAATAAACCAGGGTTTATAAAGTTG
>JAJZHJ010000156.1 GCA_021804525.1 Bacteroidota bacterium
CAAATCACATAAGGATCATTCGTGTCGCGCCATGGTAAAGAACGTTTGTTGATTGTATACCAATGAATTAAAGTTTCTGATATAAAAAAATTATTTTGATGTTGAAGCATTTAGCGAGTGATAAACTAAAGGATTATGAGATGAAATGTTCTGTATTTATAAGACAAAGGTACGAGGTTCGCGAAAAAAAACAGCGTTGCATGAAAAAAAATGGAAAAAAGATTTTGTCGTTGAAAATTAATGCAATATCTTTGCAAACCCATAGGCGACTAGTTTTTACGCATTAATGTATAACCAATTAAAAATTTTCAACGATGACAAAAGCAGAAATTGTAAATGAAATTGCGAAAGAAACCGGAATTGATAAGGTTTCTATCTTGAGAACCGTGGAATCATTCATGGAAAATGTGAAAGATTCGTTAGCAAAAGGTGATAACGTTTACCTGAGAGGATTTGGTAGCTTTATTGTAAAGCAAAGAGCTCAAAAAACAGCTCGTAATATTTCGAAGAATACTACTATTGTTATTCCTGCACACAAGATTCCGGCATTTAAACCGGCAAAAACTTTTTTTGAATCAGTAAAAAAATAACGACATGCCAAGCGGAAAAAAAAGAAAAAGACATAAGATGGCTACTCACAAGCGTAAGAAAAGACTTAGAAAGAATCGTCATAAGAAGAAGTAGTCGTAATTCATCTCAAGAAAATTTTACAAGAGCAAACCGGCAGCCTGTTTTTTTTGGCAGTAGGTTTGTTCTTTGTTTATAGTATGGATAATAAAATCATAAACGTGTGAATAGTGAATTAGTAGTTGACGTTCAACAATCTGAGATAACAATCGCCCTGCTGGAAGACAAAAATCTGGTAGAATTGAATAAAGAAGGGCGTTCGATATCTTTTATGGTTGGCGATATTTATCTGGGACGCGTCAAAAAATTGATGCCGGGATTAAATGCCGCTTTCGTGGATGTTGGTTATGAAAAAGAAGCGTTTCTTCACTATCAAGATTTAGGCCCCCAATTTCTTTCGCAAACTGAATTTCTCAAACAAACATTAGCCGATCGCAAGCATGTGCCTTCCATGTTGAAGTCGAAGGTTTTCGCCGACATTCCTAAAGAAGGTTCCATTGCTGACGTTTTAAAAGTTGGACAAGAAATGTGGGTTCAAATTGCCAAAGAACCCATTTCGACCAAAGGGCCTCGTTTGTCGGCCGAATTGTCTATCGCAGGTCGCTATTTGGTGCTAATTCCATTTTCCGACAAAGTGTCGGTTTCTCAAAAAATTAAATCCAGCGAAGAGCGTATTCGTCTTAAACAGCTTATTCAAAGCATTAAACCGAGGCGTTGCGGTGTCATTATTCGCACTGTTGCTGAAGGGAAAAGAGTGGCAGAACTGGATAGTGAGTTGAAGATTCTTGTTAAACGCTGGGATGAAGCTGTTGCAAAAACGCAAAAAACAAAAGGGGTTACTCCCGTACTTGAAGAAATAGGCCGTACCATCGGCATTATTCGTGATATCTTTAATCCTGATTTTGAAAGTATTCACATAAACGATGAGGTTGTCTGCAATGAAGTGCGTGATTATGTGGAGCTGATTGCTCCTGAAAAAAAAGGCATCATCAAGTTTTATAATGGGAAGTTGCCCATCTTCGATAATTTTGGTGTTACTAAACAAATCAAAGCATTATTTGGGAAAACAGTTACATTTAAACGCGGCGCATATCTTATTATTGAGCAAACAGAAGCCATGCACGTGATTGACGTGAATAGTGGAAATCGTTCAAAAGCTAATAATAATCAAGAAGACAACGCATTAGAAGTCAACATAGCTGCTGCCGATGAAATAGTCCGTCAACTTCGATTGCGTGATTTAGGTGGTATTATTGCGATTGATTTTATAGATATGGTGAAAAGTGAGCATCGACAGCAGCTTTTCGAGCATGTGGAGAAATTGATGGAAAATGATCGTGCAAAACATCATGTGCTGCCCCTCAGCAAGTTTGGTGTTATGCAAATCACGAGGCAACGCGTACGTCCTGCTATGTTTGTCGATACACAAGAGACTTGTCCCACCTGTTTTGGAACAGGAAAGATCAAATCATCCATCTTATTTACAGATACCTTAGAGCGTAAAGTAGATTATTTGGTGAATCAGTTGCGTGTGAAACAGTTTGTTATGAAAGTACATCCCTATGTTGAGGCATATCTTCAATCCGGCTTTCCATCGTTGATGTGGAAATGGAAATTGCGCTATGGCTTTGGCTTTAAGATGATTTCAATTCAGGATTTTGGGTTACTCCAATATGCTTTTATAGACAAAGCGGGGAATGAGATTGATTTAAGAGAAGAGATAGAAACTCGCTCATAACTAAGTATTAAACAAATAAAGCCGCAGTGATAAGCTGCGGCTTTATTTGTTTAAAGAAACTTGCTTTTCAGATCACGATATTAACAATTTTCTTAGGTACTACGATTACTTTTTTCGGAGTTTTACCCTCTAACCATTTTTGTGCTTGATCACTGTCTAAAACAATTATTTCTACTTTGTCGTTTGGCATGTCAGCAGGCAAAGAAAGTTGATAACGCACCTTTCCGTTAAATGAAATAGCATATGTTACAACATCTTCTTGCAAGTATTTCTCGTCGGCTTCTATCCAGGTTGCATTACAGATTGATTCGTTGTCTTTATGTCCTAACTGGTGCCACAGTTCTTCGCTGATATGCGGAGCAAACGGATTCAGTGTAATTAAGAGCGGTTCTAAAATTGCTATTTTATTGCATTTTAATGAGGTTAATTCATTGACGCAGATCATAAATGCACTCACAGATGTGTTGAACGAAAAATTTTCAATGTCATATTTGACCTTTTTCAATAGTTTATGTAGTGCTTTCCATTCTTCCAAGGTTGGGGTTTCTTCAGAAACAACCACTTGATCTTCTTTCCAGAACAGATTCCAAAGTTTTTTCAAAAACCGGTGAACACCGTCGATTCCATTCGTATCCCACGGTTTCGATTGTTCCAGAGGTCCAAGGAACATTTCATATAGACGAAGCGTGTCGGCTCCGTATCTTTCGACAATGTCATCGGGATTGACCACATTGTACATTGATTTCGACATTTTTTCAACAGCCCATCCACAAATATATTTTCCTTCTTCCAGAATGAATTCAGCCGTTTTATATTCTGGGTTCCACTTTCTGAACGCTTCAATATCGAGGATGTCGTTATGCACAATGTTGACATCTACGTGAATAGGAGTCGTTTCGTAAGCATCTTTCAGGTTGATAGAAACAAAAGTGTTGCTGTCCTTAATTCTATATACGAAATTGCTTCGTCCTTGAATCATACCCTGATTGATTAGTTTCTGGAATGGTTCATCTTCGCAAACAAGTCCAAGATCGAACAGAAATTTATTCCAAAAACGGCTGTATATCAAGTGCCCTGTGGCATGTTCGGTTCCACCTGTATAAAGATCAACATTACGCCAATATTCGTCAGCTTCTTTTGAAACTAGTGCTGTGTCATTATGAGGATCCATATAGCGCAAATAATAGGCTGATGATCCGGCAAATCCGGGCATAGTATTCAGCTCTAAAGGGAAGTCGTCCTCAGTCTGCCAGTTTACAGCACGACCCAGTGGCGGCTCTCCATGTTCTGTTGGTAAATAGCTGCTAACTTCAGGAAGTTTCAAAGGTAATTTAGCTTCATCTAATGTATAAGGTTGTCCGTCTTTATAATAAATTGGGAATGGCTCTCCCCAGTAACGCTGACGGCTGAAGATAGCGTCACGCAAACGAAAATTTACTTTGACATGTCCGAGATGATTGGTTTTTATATACTCTTTTGCTTTTGTAATAGCTTCTTTTACGTTCAATCCGTCCAGAAAACCGGAGTTTGTGAGAATGCCTTCTTTGGCATCAAAACTTTCGTTTGAGACATCACATTCTTCAATCACTGGAATAATAGGAAGATTAAAGCTTTTGGCAAAAGCGTAGTCGCGTGTATCATGTGCAGGTACTGCCATGATAACCCCTGTACCATATCCTGCCAAAACATAATCGCTAATCCATATTGGAATGTTTTGACTATTTGCCGGATTCACAGCGTATGAGCCAGAGAAGACACCTGAAACACGTTTATCGGCGATGCGCTCTCGTTCTGTTTTCTTTTTGGTAGCATCCAGATAGGCAGTAACTGCTGGTTGTTGTTCATCTGTAGTAAGTTTGGCTACCCATTCACTTTCAGGGGCTAATACCATAAATGTTACGCCGAAGATGGTGTCTGGACGTGTGGTGAAAATGGTCATTTTTTCATCCATATTTGCAATGGAAAATTGTATTTCAGCGCCTTCACTTCGGCCAATCCAGTTTTTTTGGGTTTCTTTGAGAGAATCGCTCCAAGCAAGCTTTGGGAGTCCGTCTAATAACCGTTGTGCGTAAGCTGACACTCGCAAGCTCCATTGGCTCATATGTCGTTGCTCAACCGGATACCCACCGCGAATAGAAACGCCTTCGCTGACTTCATCGTTGGCTAAAACTGTTCCAAGTGTAGAGCACCAATTAACCATCGTATCGGCTTTGTATGCTATGCGATAATTCATTAAAATGTCGCGTTGGTCAGCAACTGATTTGTTGCTCCACTCTTTGGCAGTAAAGCTCATTTTTTCTGAACAGGCAGCTTCTACACCATGTGTGCCATTCATCTCAAAAGTATGAATTAATTTCTCAATAGGTTGCGCCTTTTGTGTGCGAAGATCGTAATAGTGATTGAACATTTGAATAAATGCCCATTGTGTCCATTTATAATAATCTGGCTCGCACGTACGTACTTCGCGATTCCAATCGTACGAGAA
>JAJZHJ010000157.1 GCA_021804525.1 Bacteroidota bacterium
CTGATTCAGCTCATGGGTACTCAAACCCGTACCGGCAGCAGGGGAATATGGCTGAATGGTATATCCTTTGTAGAGGTATCCTTTGTCATAAAGTTTTTTGAGCAAAAACCACAGTGTTTCAATATAATGATTGTCGTACGTGATGTAGGGATGGTGCATATCGACCCAATAGCCCATTTTGCGGGTTAGATCCTCCCATTCTTTGGTGTATTGCATCACATCTTTGCGACAAGCAGCATTGTATTCTTCCACCGAAATGGTTTTGCCAATATTTTCTTTGGTGATACCTAACCGTTTTTCAACACCCAGCTCCACTGGAAGTCCATGTGTATCCCAACCGGCTTTTCGCTCCACATAAAACCCCTTCATTGTCTTATATCGGCAAAAAATATCTTTGATGGTACGTGCCATGACATGATGAATACCTGGCATCCCATTAGCGGAAGGAGGCCCTTCATAGAAAACAAAGGATGGATTTCCTTTCCGTGTTTCAAGACTTTGACGAAAAATATGGTGTTTATCCCAATGTTTCAGAATTTCTTTGTTTATTTCGGAAAGATCAAAAGCAGTATGTTCAGCAAATTTCTTACTCATAATCAGCTAATTACATGACAACCAAATTGGTAGGATTTTCTTAAAAAAAGAGTCACAAAGTTAGGTATTTTCTACGAGAATCAGTACTAACCCTGACCCAGTTGGAGGACGAGTGAATGAGTTAGAATTTTCGCTTTTCCCCTTTGTGGAAAAACCATTATCTTTGTAACAATATTCATTTCTTTGATGCTTATTGGTTCATGATTGAAATTATTCCTGCCATTGATGTTATTGACGGTAAGTGTGTGCGGCTTTCCCAAGGAGATTACACGCAAAAGAAGATCTATAATGAAAGTCCATTAGAAGTTGCAAGAAAATTTGCCGATGCGGGTATTCGTCGATTGCACTTGGTGGATTTAGATGGCGCCAAAGCACAGCATATTGTCAACAAAGCTGTTTTAGAAACGATCGCTACACATACCAATCTTGTGATCGATTTTGGTGGTGGATTAAAAAGCAATGAAGATGTGCGCATTGCATTCGAGAGTGGCGCTTCGATGGTAACCGGAGGTAGTATTGCCGTGAAACAACCGGACCTGTTTTCTGCCTGGATTGAACAATATGGTGCAGATCGCATTATATTAGGCGCCGATGTGCACAACGAACAAATTGCTATCACAGGCTGGCTGGAAAACACGAATATTGACTTGATTCCGTTTATTGAGCAATATGTAAAGAAGGGCATTCGTCACGTTCTGTGTACCGATATTGCCAAAGATGGCATGCTGGGCGGAGCTTCCGTATCTTTGTATCAAAAGATATTGGCACATTTCCCCGATTTATATCTCATTGCCAGTGGAGGTGTGAGCTGTATGGCCGACATTGATGCGTTAAATGATGCACAATTACCTGCTGTTGTTTTTGGAAAAGCCATTTATGAAGGACGTGTTCAACTATCTGATTTGAAAAAATATTTATAATGCTTCGGATGCGGCGTTTGCAATGCGCTCCGAAATAAATTCTTAGACAATGGAATTAGATTTCAACAAAGGCAACGGGTTAATCCCTGCTATCATTCAAGATGCGGTGACGCATGCCGTCCTGATGATGGGCTATATGAATGAGGAAGCCTACAAAAAAACATTAGAAACCAAATTGGTAACTTTCTACAGCCGAAGTCGCAAGAAACTTTGGACAAAAGGGGAAGAGAGCGGTAACTTTTTACACCTTGCCTCTGTCGCTTCCGATTGTGATGAAGACACCTTGCTCATTAAGGTACATCCAGCAGGCCCAGTTTGTCATCTAGGAACAGATACTTGCTGGGGCGAAACCAACCAGGAGGATATTTTGTTTTTCCGCTATTTACAAGACTTTATCGAACGTCGTAAAGAAGAGATGCCTGAAGGTTCATACACCACTTCGTTGTTCAAAAGCGGGATCAACCGCATGGCACAAAAAGTAGGTGAAGAGGCGGTTGAAACCGTGATAGAAGCCACCAACGGCACTGATGAAGGCTTGATTTACGAAGCCTCCGATATGATTTATCACCTCATCGTTTTGCTTACATCCAAAGGCTACCGGATAGAAGATCTTGCACGAGAACTTAAGAAAAGGCACAAAGAATAGCTCAATCTCAAACGAAATAGGCAATCTGAAGCCTGAATCTTTCAATTATTCAGTTACTCAATCAATCCTTCAATCTCTATGTTGTATTACAGCACAAATCATCAATCACCAAAGGCTACATTGCAAGATGCTGTTGTAAAAGGACTTGCTCCTGACAGAGGTCTTTTCATGCCGGATCATATTAATCAGCTTCCGAGTGAATTTTTACAAACGATTGATCAACTCTCTTTTCAAGAAATTGCTTTTCGCGTTGCCAATGCCTTTTTTGGAGATGACATGGAAGCTGACACATTACGAAATATCGTTTACGAAACACTTAGTTTTGAGACACCTGTGGTGAAAGTTGAACCCAATATCTTCACGTTGGAACTTTTTCATGGCCCGACAATGGCTTTCAAAGATGTGGGTGCACGGTTTATGGCGCGTTTGTTGGGCTATTTTATTAAAAAACAAAATCAAACTGATGTCAATGTCTTGGTAGCAACGTCAGGCGACACAGGAAGCGCCGTTGCCAACGGGTTTCTTGATGTGGATGGCATTCATGTATATGTTCTGTATCCCAAAGGATTAGTAAGCGAAATTCAGGAAAAACAGTTTACTACATTAGGAAAAAACATCACGGCGCTTGAAATTGATGGTACGTTTGACGATTGTCAACGATTGGTCAAAACGGCATTTATGGATGATGATCTCAACCAAAAACTCAACCTCACTTCGGCGAATTCCATCAACGTGGCTCGTTTCTTGCCGCAAGCTTTTTACTATTTCAATGCTTTTGCACAACTAAAGAAAATCGGGAAAGCTGATCAAGTCGTAATGAGCGTGCCCAGCGGTAATTTTGGTAATCTTACGGCAGGTTTGTTTGCCAAACGCATGGGTCTTCCCATCAAACGATTTATAGCAGCTAACAATCGCAACGACATCTTTTTGAACTACCTTCAAACCGGCAATTATGAGCCACGCTCTTCGGTGGCTACCATTGCCAATGCCATGGATGTGGGCGACCCAAGCAATTTTGCGCGTATCATCGATTTGTATGATGCATCGCATGAAGCAATTTGTAATGATATTTCAGGCTATCGTTACACTGATGAACAAATCAAAGACGGCGTGAGAACGTGTTACACAAAAACAGATTATCTTCTCGATCCACATGGTGCTTGTGGGTATTTAGCTTTGAAAGAAGGCTTGAAACCAGACGAAACAGGCCTGTTTTTAGAAACAGCTCATCCTGCAAAATTCAAAGACACGATTGAAACAATCATTCACCAATCGATTACCGTACCTGAGCGATTGCAATATTTTATGGAAAAAGAAAAACAAAACATAGCGCTTTCCAATCAATATGATGACTTGAAATCTTGCTTGCTAAGGCGCTAACAGAATAGGCTGCGTAAAACAGATTCTAAACGAAAACCAATATGTGGAAACAATTTATTTTTGCCTGTTTCCTTATATCTTTTGCCACCACTGCGTCGGCAGGCATCAAGTTAGACTCATTGTTGAAAATAGCCACCAAGTTGAATTTTTACGTGCTGCCTACGTTGTCTTATCAGCCAGAGACACGCTATGCAGGAGGAGTTGCAGGTGGTTACTATTTTCATTTCATTGATCCGGTACGCATTAGCAGTGTTACGTTTGATGCGGTTTTTACTCAACGACGACAATTCATGTTCAGTATCAATCCGCATCTCTTTTGGGGGAGCAAAGGTTCATGGTTTCTTTTCTCTAATGCCAACGTGCAATCTTACCCCAACTATTTTGTTGGAATTGGCAACAATCCGCGCACTTTATTAAAAAACCCGATTCCATACACTTCCCGAAGTATTACCGTCAACGCTCAACTTCAGCGCTATTTAACAAAACGCTTGCTATTTGGATTGCAGCTGGCCTTCAGAAAAGAACGAACCATCATAGCTGATAGTCTGAAAAGCAGAGCATACGGCATTCAAAATACTGGTTGGAAACCTTATACTATGATTGGATTTGGTGGAGTTATCACCTACGATTCAAGAAGTAGCCAATATTATCCGTTAAGCGGGCTGTTCGCAAAAGGTTCTTTGCTCTATTGCGATCCTCTTTGGGGAAGCACCTATCATATCATTCAATTTAGCTACGATTTTCGTCAATATATTGATCTTTACAAAGAACATGTGTTGGCATGGCAGTTTTATACGGATTGGAGATTGGGTGATGCCATTCCCTTTCAATTATTAGCTTCCATCGGCGGACAAGACATGATGCGGGGATTTACACAAGGAATTTTTCGTGACAATGTGATGGCAGCAACACAAGCTGAATATCGATTTCCTATATACGAAACCTTGAGAGGAGCACTTTTCGGTGCAACAGGAGATGTATTCAACAGTAAAACCTTTAACACGTATAGATTGAAGGTTTCCTATGGTGCCGGCTTACGATTTCGTGTAACAAAAGCGAATATCAACTTGCGGTTTGATGTGACGCACAACAATTACTACAAAGGATTTCAGTACTATCTCACAGCACTTGATGCATTCTAACAATAAAATACTGATTTATAGCAAAGTTTCAAGCAATAAATGTTATGCTGACATCATTTGCCAAAACTTCTTCCAATTAAAATCCCATGGATCACTTTTCCGCTTTGGTGCAATGTCGCTATGTCCAACAATGTAA
>JAJZHJ010000158.1 GCA_021804525.1 Bacteroidota bacterium
TGCTTGCAATGCTTTCGAAACTATTACTTCCCACTCGCTGGTGAAGAAGTGCTATTAATACGACTGCAGCAGCAAAAAAGAGATATTGCTTTCTAAAAGCCCTAGTTTCTGTCAAAATAAGCCGTAGATATCGCGACCCGTTGAAAACTTGTTCCATATATGTTGAGCGTTAGCTGTTTTTTGTGACGATGAAATAATTTGATTATTTCCCTTGCTGGTAGAGGGATGTAAATGTCTTTCTATTGGATATCACTGCATTAAATAAGAGCTCGATGTTCAACTTGCTCTCACCGCCTTCTTTGTTGATTGACACTACGTGATATCCTCCCAGTGTTGGTTCGGAATAAAGAGCATCTTCCGGTATGGTTGGCTCGATACTGAATTTTAGTTTTTGTGTAATGGATTCTACAGAGTCATTTAGTAACACCTGATTGGGTTCTAAGATAACAATTGGGTCAATCAATAGTTCCAAATCGCGTACCTGATGGGTGGATATGACGATGCACTTTGACTCATCGGCGGCTTGAGAGACTAAACGGCGAAAAATGCCTTTTGATGGAATATCTAATCCGTTTGTTGGTTCATCAAGCAACAAAAGTTTTGTGTTGGTTGCTAATGCAAGAGATATAAATGCTTTTTTCTTTTGTCCGAACGACATTTCGGTAAATTTCTTCTTCCCATTTACTCCGAACAGCTCTAAATAGGTGATAAACTGATCCAATTTAAAGGCCGGATAAAACGATCCGTTTCGTATTGCGTAATCAATGGCTCTTTCGTAAGGAGAGTCAAATTCCTCGGGTAGGTAAAATATATCCGATAAAAATGCAGGATAGCGTTTCCCGGGTTCATAACCCATGACATCAATCGTGCCTTTTTTGGGGAATAAGAGACCTGAAACAATGCGTAAGAAGGTGGTTTTCCCAACTCCGTTTTCGCCTAATAAGCCATATATTTTTCCGGCTTGCAGCTCGATTGACATTCCATCAAAAACCGGCTTATTGTGCTGATACCAAAAAGATACGTCATTCAACTGAATCATAAGTAAATCGTCTTAGTGTATTACTATATTAATACGGTGCAAATATAGAATGTTTTGGTGTTATAACAAAAAAGAGGACGTAATTTTCTTCTTGTTTTAATCATATTTAAGTTTACGCTATATTATGTATGAATTCAATTGAATATTTATTTCTCTAATAGAATGTGTTATGGTAAAAGTTTTCTACCTTTGAACGATTGAAAATCTCACGTTATTCTGTATTTACATCTTACTAAATAATTATATAACAAATTATTATGTCAATTCCAGTTTTTTATTATCAAGAACCATTTCCTTTGGGTGAAGACAAAACCAGGTATACATTGCTTACTAAAGAGCATGTTTCGGTAGCAAGTTTCGATGGTCATGAGATGCTTAAAGTTGACTCCGAAGCACTTACATTATTGTCAAGAACTGCATTGCGGGAAGTTTCCTTTAAACTAAGGCCTGCTCACAACGAGCAAGTTAGTGCTATTTTAGATGATCCGGCTGCAAGCCAAAATGATCGTGCAGTGGCTTTAACAATGCTCATGAATGCTGAAGTGTCTGCCGAAGGACAACTCCCGTTTTGTCAGGATACGGGTACCGCCATTGTGGTTGCCAAAAAAGGGCAACAGGTGTGGACAGGGTTTAAAGATGAAGAAGCTATATCGAAAGGGATTTATGAAACGTACACCAAAGAGAATCTTCGTTATTCTCAGACCGTAGCATTGGATATGTACACAGAGCAAAACAGTGGTTGTAACCTGCCTGCTCAAATTGATATTTATGCCACAAAAGGCATGGAATATTCTTTCTTATTTATAGCCAAAGGAGGTGGATCTGCCAATAAAACGTATCTTTATCAGGAGACGAAAGCTTTGTTGAATCCTGCTACATTAGAGAATTTCCTGATAGAAAAAATGAAAACACTTGGAACAGCAGCTTGTCCTCCCTATCATATAGCCTTTGTCATTGGCGGAACTTCAGCTGAAACATGTTTGAAAACGGTCAAGCTCGCTTCAGCAAAATATTATGACGCATTGCCAACTCACGGGAACGAATATGGTCAAGCCTTTAGGGATGTAGAACTTGAAGGGAAACTGTTGCAAGCTGCGCAGCGTCTTGGATTGGGAGCTCAGTTTGGAGGCAAATATTATGCACACGATATCCGTGTTATCCGGTTACCCCGACATGGAGCCTCATGTCCCGTCGGCATGGGCGTTTCGTGTAGTGCCGATAGAAATGTAAAAGCTAAAATCAATAAAGAAGGTGTTTGGTTAGAGCAATTGGATGCAAATCCGGGTCGATTGATCCCTACTGCTTTTCGGAGTGGAGAAGGTCGTTTAAAAGGAATTCCGATTAACCTGAATCGCCCCATGAAAGAAGTATTGGCTGAACTTAGCAGCTATCCGGTGGCTACATTCTTATCGTTAACCGGAACGATTGTAGTAGCTCGTGACATTGCTCATGCGAAACTCAAAGAGCGTTTAGATCGTGGAGAAGAGTTGCCTCAGTATCTCAAAGAACATCCTGTTTATTATGCCGGTCCGGCTAAAACACCTGAAGGAATGGCTTGTGGTTCTATGGGGCCAACAACTGCTGGTCGGATGGATGGGTATGTCGATTTGTTTCAAAATAATGGAGCCAGTATGATTATGATTGCAAAAGGAAATCGTAGTCAAGAGGTTACGGATGCGTGCAAGAAACATGGCGGTTTTTATTTAGGTTCAATCGGTGGCCCTGCCGCTATTTTGGCAAAGGAAAATATCAAACAAATTGAATGTTTGGAGTATCCTGAGTTAGGAATGGAAGCTATATGGAAAATTAAAGTGGTTGATTTCCCTGCCTTTATTTTGGTAGATGACAAAGGGAATGATTTTTTCAAGCAACTTCGACCAATGGTCAAGGCATAAGTTCTTTGCGGAGAACATAAAAAAAGCGACGAGAAGTCTCGTCGCTTTTTTTATGTCGTATTTTGATTGATTATTTAGTCTTCTTTTTGGCAGGAGTTTCTGTGGTAGTTGCTGCTGCAGGAGTAGCTCCCGGAGTAACACCTAATTTTTTAAGAACTAAAGAAGTTACATCAACACTTTGATCGGAGTGATAAACAATAGCCGGAACTTGTAAGTCAAAAATGTAGGTAAATCCACCTTCTTGTCCTACTGCATCGATGGCTTTCTTTATCTTATCAACGATTGGTTGAATTAGGTCTTGTTGTTTCTTTTGCAAATCGTTCTGAGCTGTTTGATTCAACGTGTTGATACGTTGTTCCATATCAGCGATTTCACTTTGGCGTGCTTGTTGAATTGCAGGGGGCATGCTATCTCTTTTATCAACAAACTCTTTGACGCGACGATTGTACTCATCACGCATTTGGCTTATTTGTGTTTGATAGGTGTTTGCAAGGTCTTGCAACGTTTTCTCAACAGTAGCTTTTTCCGGCATCGCATTGTAGATGTCTTGGGTGTTAAGGTGCCCAAATTTGTATTGTCCAAATAGGGTCAGAGGTGCACAAAGCAGAACCAATACTAAAATTTTCTTAAACATAACGAGTTGATTTTTAATGATTGAAAAATTGAGCCACAAATGTACGTAATTATTTTGAATATCCAAGTTTGACTAATACATCGTCACTAATATCGAGCTTTGGTGAAGAAAAAATGATATTTAGTGCTGATGATTTATCGAGTATTAATTGATAGCCACGATCTGACGAAATGGCTTGAATAGCATTGTAAATTTCGTCTTGAATAGGTTTAATTAAACTTTCTCGTTTTTTGAAAAGTTCCCCGTTTGGTCCGAAATAATGTATCTTTAGATCCTGAGCTGCTTTTTCTTGAGCCGCTATTTCACCCTCGCGTTTTGTCTTCATCTCAGGTGACAAAAACACCACTTCTGTTTGATAGGATTTGAGCATGTTTTGTGCATTTTGAGTGGCTGTTTCTATTTCTGCTTGCCATTTTTTTGACAGAATATTTAATTGATCATTTGCCGATTCATAAGCCGGTATATGTTTCATGATGTAATCCATATCGACCAATGCAAACTTTTGAGCTTGAGCAACCACAAAGGAGCCAACTGAAAGTAATAATATAAGGCTTATCTTTTTTACAATGTGTTGCATTGCCGGACGCTTTAATCGTTAGAACTCTTGCCCAATGATAAAGTGGAAATGGCTTCCGCTATATTGTTTACTGCCATTAATCGGATCAAATCCATATCCCCAGTCAATACCCAAAAGGCCAAACATAGGCAAAAATATACGAACACCTACTCCTGCAGAACGTTTCAAGTCGAAAGGATTAAACTGATTGAATGAACTCCAGCTATTTCCTGCATCAAAAAATGCTAAGGCATAAATGTTGGTTGTTTGTTCTAACAAAAGAGGATAGTGTATTTCTGCCCCTATGCGTGTATAGACATATCCCATCTGTCCTGTTTGACCTCTATATGTTGCAATAGGTGTCAATGATCCATTTTCATAGCCTCGTAACCCAATGGTTTCGGTTCCGTAAGTGGTATATCCCGTCATACCGTCGCCACCCATATAGAAAGTTTCAAAAGGTGATTGCAGGTTTTTATTGTAATATCCCAAAAAGCCGTATTCAGCGCGTGCCATTAGCACAAAAGGATGCGAACCCGAGGTAAGTGGAACAAATCCCTTTGATGCAAATTTGATTTTATAAAATTCTACCCATTTATAGGCTTGAGCATCTGTCAGGTTTGTGTAGTTTTTATTCGGCGATAAAAGT
>JAJZHJ010000159.1 GCA_021804525.1 Bacteroidota bacterium
TTGCAAAAGCGTAGTACTTCCACTCAATTGTTTCGATTGGTATTGTCCGCTCAGTTCCATGCTCCATTCTTTTGGTAGTGAAAAGGTGTTCGACATATTGCCGCTGTAGCTCCATCGTGCAAACGTGGCAGCACCTTCTGCTTGCGAAATTACCCGTTTATACATACCTATTGCCGTTGCATTCAAATGCCACCATTTGGCGATATCAAGCTGTGCCGTTTCCGAAACATTGAAATCGATGGATTTGCTCAGGTTTTGATATGTCAGATAAATCACGTTCGTTTCATCATTTTGTGTTATCACCTGGGCAAACAAATCGCGTGTATAATCATACCCGATAGAAGTAATCCATGCTCCTTTATAGGTGTAGTTAAGTCCTAATGCATGGGTAAATTGAGGTTTCAGGAATGGATTTCCTTGCAGATAAGTATATGGATCAACCATAAACAAAAATGGATTCAGCAAATCATAATTGGGACGCCCGATGCGGTAACTGTAAGACAATCCCAATTGATTGTTTTCATTAAAAGCATGTTGCACAAACAAGGATGGAAACAGATTCGTATAATGTTCGGAATCAATCTGATTTAACGATTCCGAATTACCTTTGGAATTGGTATTCTCCACGCGTAATCCCAACTGTACGGAAGTTTTCCCAAACTGACCATGTCCGCTCACATAAGCGGCATTGATATTTTCATTGTATATAAACCGGTCATTCTGATGCAACCCGCTGTTCCAGATAATTCCCGTAGGATCGGTTACGAGAATATCATTGCTTCCGTCATTAGTCACAAAACTGGTTTTAATGCCCGATTCAATCATAATGACTTTATTAATGGGATACACATAGTCGGCTTTTGCCGTCAAAATATCGATGGTACTCTTTTGAGATTGAACCAGACTGAAATCACTGTTTAAATTCACTCCGGCAGCATTAAAAAAGCTACTGCTTTGCGTGTTGAGTGCATTGTAAAAATATTGTGCAAAGTCGGCGTCAATGGTTAATGCTTGTCCTGTAGTATCGATATTCCACTTGTAATTTGCGTTGTAGGTATAGTTCTGCCAATTGTCGCTCATCCGTAAATGAGTTTGCAACGTCGAGTCCAATTGATGATTACTGTTCAGGAAGGCGTTTTGTGTATTTCCGGGACCGTTATTAAATCCGGTCGAGCCACGAAACATCACACTCAGCACTTGATTTTTAGTCATGTTGTAATCGGCGCCGATCTTCACGTTGTGAGCATTACCATGAAAATGATTGTACGAAGTAACTTGTTGATAAGCCCCTTGATTGCTGCCTGTCATATACTGACGCATGGCATCTAACGAATTCCATCCTCGCCAGTCGTAAAAAGAATAGTTGCCGTAAAGATTGAACTTTCCTGTGTGCATGCTTAAATCAATACCTCCGTTTTCTCCCAACTTACTGTCGAGACTCAACCCGCCAAACACATTTCCATTGAAACCGGGCGCCTTGCTATGCTTGGTTTTGATGTTGATAATACCCGAATTGCCTTCTGCATCATAGCGAGCCGACGGGTTTTCGATAATTTCAATACGCTCCACATTTTTCCCCTGCATCCCTTTGAGGAAATTAGCCAACTGATCGGCAGAAAGGTAGGTCGGTTTATCGTCAATCATCACGATGACCCCTTGTTTCCCTTTCAGGCTAATGTTATCATTGTTATCGACAGAAACTCCCGGCAATTGTTTCAAAATATCCATTACATTGTCCGTCGACGTTATAATGGAAGCATCGGGATTAATCACCATCTTATCTGCCTTCTGTGTAATAAACACCCGATGTGCCGTCACAGTGGCTTCGGCCAATTGGTGAGTCGCTTCGTTCAGCACAATTTGCTTATCGATTAAATGGTTAGTTTCAACAATAGCAAAAGGTTCTGTTTCTACTTTTTGATAGCCCATCATACTGACAGACAATTTGTATTCGCCTAAAGGGACTTTCTCAATCACAAATTCACCTTTTTCGTTACTCATACTGCCAGTGATCAATTGGTTAGTCTTGGCATTCAACAAAGCTGCTGTGGCAAATTCCACAGGATGCTTTGTCTGATCGATAACGCGTCCCTTCACAATACCTACCGGCGCTGCCGATGTCACCCATACACTTGCCATACAGAAGATCAATGCCATAAATTCATAGCGCAATTTCATTGAAATTGTTGTTTCCATCGTTCGTTTTGTTTTGATTTATGGCTACAAAGTGAGTACATATTTCATTATATTACAAACAATTGGGATATACAACAATGATTTGTTATGGACTGAAAGCAAAAAAGGGTATTTGAAGGAAATTATGTGACGAGTGGTAATTTTTTTGTGACGAATGGACAAGAGCAACCGGTAACCGTTTCTATCAGCATCAATGATATTGTCCAAGCAGTTGATTGAAGGCTTGTGTGTACGATCTGGAAACGGGTATTTCCGTATCGATGCCGGAGATTCTCACATGATATCCCAACGTACTTCCTTTTTTCAATCGAACTTCTTTAACATTGACAATAAAAGCACGGTGCGTTCGCATAAAATATGGAATATGGGCTAATTGTTGTTCAATATCATTGATAGAATTGCGAATGATCTCTTTTTCTATTTTATGGTTACGGTTCAAATAAAACAGCACATAATTACCATCGGATGTGGCGTAAAGCAACTGACCCGGATGGAAGCTTAATCGTTCTTTCTTGAGTTTCGAGATGATTTCTATGGTTTCTTCCACCGTTTCTTTTAATACACTATTCTCGTTTTCCATGAATGAGAGAGTTTGCATCCCGAACGAACGATAGTTGATAGCCGTAAAAAATAGAAACGGGATGATGCCAATCAAAAAAGCGCTTTGAAATGAATTTAAAAAAGTAGGGAAATTCCATCTCGGACCAGATGGCTCTACCACAAAGCCGGTAAGATAAACGGCAATGCCAATACCAGACAAAATCAGTAAGATACAAATCAGTTCCTTGAAAAGAGTCCATTCTTTACCATCTGAAAAATAAGGATTTCTTCTCAACAACGTGATAATTCCAAAAAACGGAATTGCAAAGGCAAAACAATAAATGGCCATAGTAACCTGATAGCTCATGTTTTGAGTGCCATGTGTTCCAAGAGGTTTATAAACAGTCAGAAATCCAAAGCAGAACAAAAAAAGGATAAAAGCTCCAACATAAGGCTTTTTCAAAATATAATTCTGTTCATAGCCTTTATTCAGCCAAGTAATCAAGTGCGACATGCATGTTGAAGTAATGGATATTGTAGATGATTGGTTATCGCTAAAAGTTTTTGTTGCCCATGATTATCCGAACTTATGTCCTGAGATAGAGACTCCCATCAATATACCTGAATAGTCACGATGTCCAGTATCGTTTCCTGCTGCGCCTGCTGCAACAAACAGTGGTACCAAATGTTCGCTGCGTGGATGACAGTCTCTTGACCCGGGAGCTTCTCTCCACTGAATAAGGGCTTCACTACGTTTGTCAGGGTCTTGCATAGAGACAATATCAGCCAACCACTCATCAAATTCTTTCGAGATGGCAGCCACCGACGGACTCCCCGACATAAAGCCGCGCATATTATGATAGCTCATACCCGAACCAACTATTAACACCCCTTCGGAACGCAGCGGTTCAAGTGCTTTACCCATTTCGATATGGGTATGCGGATCGAGTCCTTGCACTAACGAAAGTTGAACCACCGGAATCCGTGCTTCAGGAAAAGCAACCATCAAAGGGACAAAAGTACCGTGATCGTATCCTCTTTCAGTTTCCCGTTTCGTGGCAAATCCGTTCTTTTTCAAAAGCGTTTCGACCTTCGCTGCCAGTTCGGGATCGCCCGATGCAGGCCATTGCAAGTGATAGGCATCTGCAGGAAACCCATAATAGTCATAATACATCGAAGGATGTGCGCCAAAATGAATTGTAGGCACAGGCTCTTCCCAATGTGCCGAAACAACAAGAATGCTCTTTATGTTATGACTGTATCTTTTGCCAAGGGAAACAAGATATTGCCGTAACAGGGCATACCCTGAAGGATCGCCCAAACCATCTTCCATCACATGCCACGGCCCACCTCCGTGAGGAATGTAAAATACCGGTAATTTGTCTGAAATGTTCATTGTGTATCTCCTTATTGTAAATTTTCCGTCCATGGTTTAACGAAGAATCCGGCTATCTTTCCCTGATAATTGAACACAACCCTGATTTCTAATAGATTGTTATCTCCAAAAGTACCTTTGAAACGATATACGGTTAAATGTGTATGGTTGTCAAACCACGTTTGGGCATATTCAAGCGATTTAAAGTCTCCAAATCCCGATTTTATTTGGGCATACGCTTCTTTTTGCTTATCCATCGTTAAACCCTTTATCATTTCGTCAGTTGCTTCATTATGCTGAAACAAATAATAGCTTCCGGCTATTTGTTTTGCAAAATAATCCATGGCAAATTTCTTTGCAAACTTCTTTTGCTGTTGATTGATGTTTGCGTTATCAAGTTTTTTAAACTCCTGACTATAAACACTTGCGCTCAACAACACACACAGGGATAATAGAAATGTTTTCATACGTGAATAATTTTTTGTTAAAGGATGTATGGAACTCGTCAAAATAAACATTTCCTTGTGTCTAAGTTTATTTGTCGTGCTCGTTTCATCGGTCTAAAATTTATTGTTGCATTAAAAGCCTACTGTAAATACTATTAATGGTTATCGCCTTTCAAGTTATGGTAA
>JAJZHJ010000160.1 GCA_021804525.1 Bacteroidota bacterium
GTATCTGTTCCAAATTGGGCTGCAAAGTTAGGACTATTTTTTTAGATTACAATAAGATGTTGATTGTTTTTCCAAAAACTTTATTTCAACTGCCATTTTTCAATACTCATACAGTCTTTCAATGTGCAGGATAATTTCTATTTATTCTTATAAAATCTCATTAATAACGATTCTTATCGCCTTTGTCGGGCATAAAATTAACACTTGCAGCGACTTCTGCAGACTCTACATGGTAAAATTATTGAACATCTAATTGCCTCTTGATAAAGACAATGGGTGTATTCATTTTTAACTAACTTAGTTTTAGCAAAGCAGCTTTAATGCGGTGCATTGCTTCAACCAGTTGCTCATCAGCAGCAGCATACGAAAGACGAATGCACGAAGGGGCACCAAAAGCATTGCCACCTACGCAAGCAACATGGGCTTCTTCTAAAAGATAGGAGGATAAATCAGCTCCTGTTTCCATTTTTTTCCCCTGAAAAGTTTTTCCTAAGTAAGCGCTGACATCAGGGAAAAGATAAAATGCACCTTGCGGAATATTAATCTTCACATCAGGAATCTCATTTGCCAACTGCACCATAAGGTCTCGGCGGCGTTCAAAAGCAACACGCATAGTGCCAACGCATGTTTGATCACCGGTATAAGCAGCTTCAGCTGCTTTTTGAGCAATGGAGTTAGGAGCGGACGTATATTGTCCTTGCAACTTATTACAAGCAGCTACGACCCATTGAGGAGCCGCAATCCAGCCAATACGCCATCCTGTCATTGCATAGCCTTTTGAAACTCCATTCACAACAACCACACGATCGCGAACAGATGCAAATTGAGCAATACTTTCATGCTTTCCCACGTAATTAATATGCTCATAAATTTCATCGGAAATGACAATTACGTTTGGATTGTTAGCTAACACATCCGCTAAAGCAGCAAGTTCGTCCTTACTGTAAACACTTCCTGTAGGATTGGAAGGAGAACAAAGAATGAATGCTTTTGTACGGGGGGTAATGGCATTTTGCAACTGTTGCGGGGTCATTTTGAAGTCGTGATCAATATCTGTATGAACCACTACATTCTTACCTTCGGCCAGTTTGACCATTTCCACATAACTAACCCAATAAGGGGCAGGCACAATGACCTCATCGCCTGGATTTATAATGCTTAAAAGCACATTACAAAGCGATTGTTTGGCACCTGTGGAACATAGAATTTGTTCAGGTTTATAAGTGAGTTGATTTTCATGCTCTAATTTAGCCGAAATAGCTTTTCGCAATCCAAGAAAACCCGGGACCGGAGAATAGAAAGAGAAATTCTGTTCGATGGCTTCTTTTGCAGCTGCCTTAATGTGATCGGGGGTATTAAAATCGGGTTCACCGACGCTCAAGTTAATCACATCAATACCCTGTGCTTTCAATTCAGCACTACGTTGTGACATAGCCAACGTCTCGGAGGGCGATAACGCTTCAAGTCGTTCTGATAAGTTATTCATAAAAGTGGAATTTAATATTCGAAAGAGAATTGCAGACACGCAACAGCCTACTTAGCAGTGTACAAAGGTAATCATTTTTACTGATTACCCCAATTGCTAATTCGAAAAAAAATCACACCCACACCATCATAATTCATTAAAGATATTATGAAAAACTTTCCTACAGTAGATAAGAACATGTGAAGAAAGAAATGAAAGACTCTGTATCAGAGAATAAACATTCGCAGAAATGACGAACAAAGATACCAGCTTTATTAAATATCCAAGAAAAATGAGACAAAAAACCGTCTTTAATCATGCAACAATTGTCCAGAATAAGCTATATTTTGAGAAAAAAAATCAATGAATTACCGTAAAACAGCTTTCTATTTGGCAATTTATTTATTGTTTCCGCTTAAAATTGACAGTGACTGTATTAGTTTTAAATGGAGCTTTAAGTGTTATGGTAAATAGATGAGTCAGATTATTGCTTTGCGTAAATAACCCTTGATCAGCAAAGGGATGTTCGAAATATCCTTGCAACGTAATTGTGTGTTCGCCCGCAAAAATCACCTTTACCTTCAATTGATCTTTCGTTGACTGTATCATTGAGATACGTTTCTTTCCTGTAGAGGCAATTTTGTCGGTATCACCCAAAAAAGCAATACCAAAACTGGTAATTGGCGCAACGACATAATAAGTATAATTATCTTGGGGAAGTACTGCCCGAAAAGTATTGGTAGCTTGCATCTTCTGAACAGTGTGTTGCAAAGGATTAAAGATAACAACATTTCCCTTGAAGCCCATTGTTGAGGGTTGAAAACTAAATTGCCGATCAGTAATAGCCCCATCGGCAAAGGCAAGAACATAGCCCGTTCTCAGATTGGCATGTTGCGTGTAGGTATAAGCCAATAAGGGTTTCTTTTCTCCGCGTGCCATTTGAATATAATCGGCATCCACGGGCAATAAAGGCACATCCGGTTTCACTAAAACCCCATCGGCACGACAAGCCATCATAATGTTTGGCTTATCTTCCTTTCCGATTGCATCGCCTGTACCAACGACACCGGCAGAAAGAACAGAGACGATCATATTATTTATTTCGCGGCTCTTAAACACATCACACCAAGGCCAGATTCCCATCTCGTAGCCAAGTTGCGATGTAAAAATGAACCATTTCCATTTCTTAGGCTCAAAACGATCATTACTGGTACGAATAGTTGTAAGATTATTATACTTAACACCCTGCATGAAAAAGCGAGGCATTGCCATGCAATACTGAAGAGCAATGCCATCAGCTTGTGCAGCATGAGCCATGCCGTCGGTAAAATCATTGCCAACGGAAAGTGTTGAAATCATTTTGGGAGATTTATTGTAAATATAGTTCAACCAATCCTGCTCGTAACAGATTACACCCGAATGCTTCAAATAATCCATCCTGTCTCTCCAATAAGCAGGATCGACGGGAGCAAATCCAGAGATAGTGTAGTGTTGACGATACGGACTGTGAGGATCAATCCATCTACTGTGAGTAATAAGGGGAACACCTAATGATTTTTGAAATACACTCAGTCCATTAGGGAACAGAAATGGATCGGCAGTATATTGCATCAACCCGCCATATCGATTCCAGGCTCCAAAAGGCAAAGAAGGATTCTTATGATCGGCATCGGGACGACCATCTGGATCATAGATCGACTTCTCATACCACCAGCTATCCAATTGCATGTAACATAATGGAATATGTTCCTGTTTATACCGGTCGCGCAAAGCTAACAATGTGCCGGCATAGCCTTTGATGGTATCATATTGATAATAGTAATCGGCACCATTGTCGGTCCAATAACCAAAACGGTTTAATAATACTCCTTTATCGTTAGCCGGACGCGTGCGATGATAGATCGTGCGCAGAGCATCACCCCACACATCCCAGGTATGGCGTATTCCCTTATCGATAACCAGGATGGTGGAATGGGAAAAATGGGATGGGAATTGATTAATTTCCGGATTCAGCTCACTATTGATGGATGTTTTGCCATCACCGGTCAGTTTGGCAACAATAAAATCGGAAGCAGGAGAAATAACACAAGCATTGTCGTTGCCATCAAAAAGTAACCAAGGTGTGGAGGTTTGTTCCAATGAAAACTGCGGAGCGGCAAACACATCATTTTTATAACTGAAATGATATAATGAATCGGGCAAGGTGGTAAAAGCAGGAAAAGGGACAATGGATTGCCCTGCACCATGCGGCAACGAAAGATGAAACAAGACAACGGGGATTTGTCGATACCAACGAATGGAACCCAAATAATTTACTTTGTTTTGCCACTTAAAACTGACAGCATTATACCACCCGATGGAATCGTGTCCTTGCGTAAAATGCACGTCATTCATCGGTTGACCGATAGTACCCTTAAATGTCCAGTGTTGTTTGGATGCTATCACGGCATAACTGCCCGAATGCGCATCAATTCTCACATTTATAGGGTTAGTTGATAAATTGCCAGCTGATATTTCTATGTTAAAAAACAGGGAGATGAAAATTAAGGCACAAAAATTTTTCATTTGGAATCAGGTGTATAAAATGATGGTATAAAAAGGATTATCATTCAACAAATAGCTATAAATAACGGACAAATGTAATCAATTATGATATAATTCTTCCTTCTGATTGATAAGGATATGAATTTTTAATCAAACAATCTCCTTATTATTAAAACAATGAAAATAGAGCAGAGTGACTTTTAACACATTCATTTATAACGCTCTTGACGATATAAGCCAGAAAGGCGAAATACAAAATAACCAGGAAAATTAAGGTTACAAGCAAGCCATCACAAAAAAAGATGCAATTATGTTTATAAGATTTCGCAAAAAGGTTTGATAATTAAAAATATTTTTCTCAACTTTGTGGCGTAAAATAAATGAAAAGTAATGGAATAATTGGATTTATTGCATCACTAATACACAATACACTCTAATAAGTAACAAATTATAGGCGCAAAATAGCGCATCATCCATACAATAAGGAAATAGATAATAAATGCAAGATCGGGAATGCAAAAAAGAAGTAGTATCAAGTGACAAGGAGATAGGTTTATAATACAGCATAACAACATAATGTGCAGGCAAAATAACATCATACACGAATGAAATAACATCATACGGAAGTGAAAACGCATGATGTGCATGCGAAATAAGATGAGACAAAAGCAAAAAAGCATGATGCAAAAGCGAAATAGGATAAGGCGACTGTAAAATAACATCATA
>JAJZHJ010000001.1 GCA_021804525.1 Bacteroidota bacterium
AATTCCACGTATAGAGTTCAACGTTCGACTCCTGTTTATGAACAACCACAACGCGTAGAACGTCCTGTTTATAATGAAACACGCACTTACAACTACTCTCCAAGCTATAACAATGGTGGTGGTGGTCGTAGTGAGTCGTATGGAGGTGGTGGAGGTGACCGTGGAGGACGTCGATAATCACAATCATAATTATAAGAGTAATTGAAATAGATGTTACAGTCTATTTCAATACTCTTCTCATGAAATAATTTCTCTTTTTCATTCAGTAATTTATTAGTTATCTATTTCAGAAATAACTCACCAAATTTGCAATTATATGAAAACAACGCTTATTTCGATAATATCGTTACTGGTTTTTTCAGCAACAGCTTTTTCTCAAGATGGCTTTGATGCCCTAAAAGCCTCTCAATATCCACTTAAGGGAACGGCACGATACATGAGTATGGGTGGCGCTTTTACAGCCTTGGGAGGAGACGCTTCATCGATTTCGCTTAATCCAGCAGGATTAGGGGTTTATCGTAGTTCGGAAGTAACAGCAACACTTAACTTGCAAGACAATACTACATCTTCTTTATGGAATGGACAAAGTGGCAACGACAACAACTTTACAGCCCATTTCAACAACTTTTCTGTGGTAACTGCTTTTGACGGTAATAATCCGAATTTTAGTTCGGCATTTGGCTTTTCGTATGAACGCATTAAATCTTTTAATCGTTCAGGAGTTATGAATGGGACAAGCCAATTTTCATCTATTACAGATTACATGGCTGGCTATACCAATGGAATACAGGAAAGTGATCTTTCAACAGCAAATAGTAATGACCCTTACAACAATACTAATGTGCCATGGATTTCAGAGTTAGCCTATCAAAGTTACCTGATCAATCCGAATACTTCAACTACTACACCCAATCAATGGAATTCTTTGTTAGGTGCCAGTGAACATGTGACGCCTCAATATGCATTTACTGAAAACGGATATGTGGATCAATATAATTTGGGATATGGAGTCAACATCAATAATTTCGTTTATTTGGGAGCTTCCATGGGGTTTCAAGATTTGAGTTATTCAACATCAACTAATTATTTGGAATCGTTTGGGAATGGGGGCAGTATGAATTTGCAAAACCAAATATATACTTCAGGATCAGGTTTTGACGTTAAGATTGGTGCGATTGTTCGTCCAACAAATTTCTTAAGATTAGGCATTTCATATCATTCACCTATGTTCTATTCTATGACTGATAATTATTATGCCGACATTAATTATAATACTCAATATAAGGGAACAGCTTACACTCCTTCGGAAGGTGGGTATAGCAAATATAAATTGCAAACACCTTCAGTGTTGACATTAGGCGTTGCCGGTATTATTGGACAGAAAGGATTGATTAGTTTCGATTATGAATACGCAGATTATTCAACCATGAAACTTCGGGATGACAACAACAGTGCATTTGCTTTTAATACAGAAAATCAAGATATTAGCAACATGATGCAAGGTGTAAGTACCTATAAAATTGGAGGTGAATACCGCATCACGAATAGTTTAGCTTTAAGATTGGGGTATAACTATATCACTCCGGCCACAAAAAGTAATGCCGTTCGCAATTTACCAAATAACACAGTCCGCACAGATCCACAATATTTTTTACAAGGCACTACACAAAACTACACTGCTGGGATTGGCTATAATTACAAAAACTGGAATTTTGACGTGGCTTATGTTTTAATGGATCAAAAGGAGAGTTTTTATCCTTATAACGACACATGGATTTACAGTGCTGCCAATACCGTACGTCCTGCTTCTTTGATAACAAAAACGAACAATTTTGTGATGACAGTTGGTGTTAGATTCTAAAGTACCTATTATGATAGATTAGGGTCATCTTTTGCAAGATGACCCTTTTTTGATATTTTAGCGCATCAAATATCACACCAAACAAAAGATTGCTTATCTTTGTAACCTCGAATGTGGATAGATTTGCTTGCTTGCAACCACGGAAAAAAATGCTAAAAATGTATTGGTGATTTTTATTTTGCTTCGGCTACAACCAATATTCTCCATTTTTCTCCTTTCAAGTAACTTTTTTGATCCATAACCATCATTCTTTGTTTATGTAATAATTAAAGAATGGAGGAGCATAGTTGAGATGAAACATGTTATTAAAATTGTAGAAAAATGGAATCAAATCATTATTTATTTACTTCTGAATCTGTTTCAGAAGGTCATCCTGATAAGGTGGCAGATCAAATTTCAGATGCTATTGTTGATGCTTTTTTAGCTTTTGATCCCAATTCAAAAGTTGCATGTGAAACGTTAGTAACTACAGGACAAGTGGTTATTGCTGGAGAAGTAAAATCAAGTACTTATATCGATGTTCAAGAAATTACTCGAGGTGTAATTAATCGCATTGGATATACCAAAAGCGAATACAAATTTGATGGTGATTCTTGTGGTATTTTGTCAGCTATTCACGAGCAATCTGATGATATCAATCGAGGAGTAGAACGTGAAAATCCTATGGATCAAGGAGCAGGTGATCAAGGTATGATGTTTGGTTATGCTACGAACGAAACAGACAATTATATGCCACTTTCTTTGGATTTATCACATCAATTATTGATTGAATTAGCTTCAATTAGGCGAGAAGGAGTAGAAATGACTTATTTACGACCTGATGCTAAATCTCAAGTCACAGTTGAATACAATGAAAAAAACATACCTGTTCGTATTCATACTATTGTAATTTCAACGCAACACGATGAATTTATTCAAGCCGGCAATGGGAAAAACCAACAGCAGGCTGATGAAGAAATGGTTGCTCACATCAAAACTGATATCATAAATATTCTTATTCCACGTGTTGTTGCTAAAAATCCGGTTGTGAAATCACTGTTAGACGAGTTCTATATTTTGCATGTCAACCCTACTGGGAAATTTGTTATTGGAGGTCCTCACGGAGATACAGGGTTGACTGGACGTAAAATTATTGTTGATACCTATGGTGGAAAAGGTGCTCATGGAGGAGGAGCTTTTTCAGGGAAAGACCCATCCAAAGTTGATCGTTCGGCAGCCTATGCAGCGCGTCATATTGCAAAAAATGCTGTTGCAGCAGGTGTTTCAGATGAAATTTTAGTACAAGTTTCGTATGCTATTGGAGTTGCTAAGCCTTTAAGTATTTATGTGAACACGTATGGCAAATCCCATGTTACTCTGACTGATGAGGAAATTGCAGAACAATTGGACAAACTTTTTGATCTTCGGCCAAAAGCGATTGAGGAACGATTGAAATTACGTAATCCAATTTATTCTGAAACAGCATCTTACGGGCACATGGGAAGAGAGCCACGCGTAGTAAAAAAGGCATTTACATCACGTTATTCAGAATCTATTGAAATCGAAGTGGAGTTATTCACATGGGAAAAGCTGGATTACGTAAATGCAATTCGTTCTGCGTTTTCATTAAATAGCTAAGTATCTCATTTTTTTTGGAAATAATTTAGTTCGAGTTTGGATAATCATTGATTATTCATTATTTTTGCCAGCGTTTAGATTATAAGAGACATGAAATATAGATATAAAGAGTTCCGGCTAAGGTCGGAATTCTTTTTGTTTTAGATTAGTAAATAACAAAATAAACTACCATGGCAACATCGTATATGACCCAAGAGGGCTATAAGAAACTTTTGGAAGAGTTAAATCAGATGGAGAATGTACAAAGACCTGCCATTTCACGACAAATTGCAGAAGCTCGCGACAAAGGAGATCTCTCGGAAAATGCTGAATATGATGCAGCAAAAGAAGCTCAGGGAATGTTAGAAATGAAAATTGCCAAGTTAAAAGAGTCTGTTGCAAATGCAAGGTTTCTCGATGAAAAGAATTTGAATACGGATACTGTGCAAATTCTGAACAAAGTAAAGATCAAAAACACAAGCAATGGGCAAGCTATGACTTATATGATCGTTTCAGAATCAGAAGCGAACCTCAAAGCAGGGAAGCTTTCTATAAACACACCGATAGCACAAGGTCTTTTGGGCAAAAAGGTAGGAGACTTTGTTGAAGTGAAGGTTCCTTCAGGATTAATTCGATTTGAAATTATCGAAATATCATTGTAATATATTGATAATTAAAATTAATGATATGGCTACTATTTTTTCGCGCATCATTTCAGGGGAAATTCCTTGTTATAAAATAGCAGAGGACGAACAGTTTTTTGCGTTTCTTGACATCAATCCGTTGGCAAAAGGGCACACATTAGTTGTCCCAAAAATTGAACAAGATTATTTTTTCGATCTTGATGATGAAACGTTGCAAGCATATATTGTTTTTGCAAAAAAAGTGGCTTCAGCCATCACTAAAGCCATTTCTTGTCAACGAGTCGGGCTGGCTGTCATTGGATTAGATGTTCCTCATGCCCATATTCATCTTGTTCCTTTGAATACAGCTAATGACATTAATTTCGCCAAACAAAAATTATCATTGTCATCGGAAGAAATGCAAACTATAGCTTCTTCAATTCAAGAAAAGATAAATTTTTGATTATTCCATTTTGGCATCTTCATCTAACGTATAACCTCTCAAAAAATCTTCAATAGGCATTCTTTTTTTACCTGATAATTGAAGATTTTTTATGTGTATAAATCCATTACAAACAGCAACTTTCATTACTTTTTTATGGTCAGTAACAATGGTTCCATAAGGTAATTGATGTGTTGTAGCTTCTTTTTCGGATGCAAAAATCTTTACGTTGTAGGTCTTCGAATCTGATAACATCAAATTAGACCAAGCGGCAGGGTAGGGGGAAAGACCTCGAATAAAGTTATAAATTACTTTCACTTGTTGTGACCAGTCAATACGGCAAGTGTCAGTAAAAAGCTTTGGAGCAGGATTTTGTATGATATCATTAGATTGTTTGATAGTAGTAATTGGATTTTCAGTAAGAATCATATCAATGGTGTCAATCACCAATTTTGCTCCTTCAATCATCATGCGATCGTGAAGGTCACCTGCAGAATCTTGCTCATTGATAGCAATTTTCTTTTGAAGAATAATTTCTCCAGTGTCAATTTCGTGCGAAAGATAAAACGTAGTAACACCTGTTTCAGTTTCACCGTTGATGATTGCCCAATTTATTGGAGCGGCACCTCGATAGGATGGCAAAAGCGAAGCATGAAGATTAAAAGTGCCAAACCGAGGGAGGCTCCAAACAATATCTGGCAACATGCGAAAAGCTACTACTATCTGTAAATCAGGATGCAAATTTGTGAGAGCTTTCAAAAAAACAGGATCTTTTAATTTTTCAGGTTGCAGCAAGTACAAACCATGTTCGGTTGCAAATTTTTTCACAGCAGACATTTGAATTTTTTGCCCTCTTCCAGCGGGTTTGTCCGGTGAAGTAATTACTGCAACGACTTGATATTTATTGTGAATGAGTAATCGTAAACTTTCAACCGCAAAATCGGGAGTTCCCATAAATACGATTCTCAAATCTGTTTTATTCATTGGTTCAATTGTTGTTTGTTGAAAAATTTTCGCTACGTTTATCGACGCCCCACATTAATTTGTTTTTAAGCGTATTAAAAAAAGTGTGATGAGCTTGCTTTGCTACCCGAATGGTATAATCAGCTTTACGAATGAATAATTTTTCGTCATGATCAAAAACAGAAGACCTTCCATCAAGTGCTACTAAAAAACTATTAGTGCGACTTTTTACTTGAATTTCTAATTCCCAGCTATCAGGAATAATAAGAGGTCGAATGTTTAATGAATGAGAAGCAACTGGTGCCAAAATAAAATTATTTGCTTGTGGCACCACGATGGGGCCTCCCACACTCATTGAATATGCCGTCGATCCGGTAGGTGTTGCAATTAGCAAACCATCAGCACGATATGTATTTAATTCTTCTCCATTCACTTTAACTTGTATGGCAATCATTGAGGAACTATCTTGTTTTAGCAAAGCAATTTCGTTCAATGCAAAAGAAGATGGAGCCCAGTCTTGATGCGTTGACTGTAATTCTAAAACGCTTCTTTCTTCGATAAAATATTGGTTACTAACAATTTTATCCAAAGCCAATTCCATTTCGTTATCTGCTACATCAGCTAAAAACCCCAATCTTCCCATATTAATGCCTAAAATAGGAATTTTTGAAGCTCCAATATGCATGGCAGTATTTAAAAAAGTGCCATCGCCACCTAAACTTAATGCAAAATCAGCTTGCTCGGGAATTGCTTCAAAAGATTTATTAATTTCTGGAAAAGGAGATTTGTGAAGTTTAAGAAATTCATAAAACGACCTTTCAATCCAAACGTCGACTTGTTTCTGTCTTAAGAAAGTCACTAATTGATAGGCTGACAAAGCAACATCGGGACGATATGAGTTGCCAAAAAGTAGTATTTTCATTTCACAAATAGTAATCGTAAGATAAATGATATGTAAAACCTGTTTTATTAGGCTTTTTAAGAGCTGTAAGGCTTGGACGATGACTCTTTTTTCTTAACTTTGCTGCCTTAGAGATTGCCTATGCAAAGAAACAAAATGCAACTCAAACTCACAAATAAAGCGAACCTATTTAATGATAAAATTAAGCGTTAACATCAATAAAGTAGCTACTTTACGCAATGCCAGGGGAGGAAATGTGCCTGATGTATTAAAAGTGGCCGAAGATTGTCAGTTATTCGGTGCAGATGGAATCACAGTTCATCCTCGTCCAGACGAACGTCACATTCGTTATGCTGATGTTTATGCGTTACGTTCATTGGTCACAACTGAATTTAATATTGAAGGATATCCTTCTTCTCAATTTATTGATTTGGTATGTAAAGTAAAACCAGAACAAGTAACGTTAGTACCCGATCCACCAGAAGCTATAACATCAAATGCTGGCTGGGATACCATTCATCATGCCAGTTTTTTGAAAGAAGTAATCAGCGAATTTCAATCTCATAATATTCGTGTGTCAATTTTTGTGGACACAAATCTTGACAACATTCGAAATGCTGCCTTGACAGAAACAGATCGTGTTGAGTTATACACTGAACCTTATGCAGTCTTGTTTCCTGCTTCTCCTGAAAATGCTATTGCACCATTTCTTGAAGCTGCTAAAACAGCACGATCTGCAGGCTTAGGGGTCAATGCAGGCCATGACTTAAACTTGGCTAATCTTAACTACATGGCAAAAATGATTCCCTGGCTCTCGGAGGTTTCTATCGGACACGCTTTGATAAGCGATGCTCTCTATTTTGGCCTTGAGACAACGATAAAAAAGTATAAGGCATTATTAGTTTGAACATACATATTACAAATACTGATTTTATACTAAATGCTACATGACCCTTGTTACATTGAATTGATTTATTAAATTATCTTGGTATGAATATAATGCTTATTTTACAAGCCGTTTCGCCACAACTACCTGTTAGCACTCCGGTTGTTACTAATCAGAGCGAAACCATGTATGATATTGTGCTAAAAGGAGGTTGGATTTTGGCACCAATCGCTTTTTTGCTTTTGGTTGCCGTGTATGTCATTATTGTGAGATCTATTGAAATTCACAAAGCATCTAAAACCAAGAATTTAGTGGATAAAATAGCACCTATGCTTAAAGAAGGAAATGTTGAAAAAGCCATTTCTCTCTGTGAGATGAGTAATATGCCTATTGGTGAAGTATTAACTTGTGGCTTGAAAAATTTAGGCAATCCTGTGCTTGACATTAAAGATTCGATGGAAGCTGAGGCTCGCCAGCAAGTCGATCAGCTAAGCAAAGGAATGAATTATTTAGCCATTATTTCTTCAATTGCTCCTATGTTCGGTTTTTTGGGAACAATCTTTGGTGTTATTAAAATATTCTACAGCATTTCGTTAACGGATAACATCAGTATTGGTACCATCTCTGGTGGTTTATATCAAAAAATGATTTCTTCGGCCGCAGGTTTGTTAGTGGGTATTATTGCCTTTTCTGCTTATCAGATTTTGAATGGAAATATGGATCGCATTATTTCCAGCATGGAGCGACAAAGCAACCAGTTTTTGAATCTGCTTAGAAATAAATAGAGCGATATTTCTCAAAATATTCTACTATGGTCATCAAACGCAAAAGAGAGTTGCAACCCGAGGTATATACTTCGTCACTCAACGATATAATGTTTTTTTTGCTGCTCTTTTTTCTCATTGTTTCGACATTGGTTAACCCATCGGTTATTCAATTAATGCTCCCTAAAGCGTCGGCTAACCTTCAGCAAATGTCAAAACAGACAATCAATTTATCCATTACTGCCGATCTTCATTATTATCTGAATGATAAGCCTATTGAGCTTGATCAAATAAAGCCTGCAATTCAACAAATGGTGGCAAACACGTCTGATGCAACAATTATCTTACGTGCTGATCGTTCTATTCAGCTTCAAAACTTGGTGACTATTCTGGACATTGGCCACCAACTACGTGTGAAAATGATTTTAGCAACGCAGAAAGAATGATTTTTTGGCTTAATCCCCAAATGCTTTTATTAGCAGCTTGAAAACAGAAATTTTATGAGAAAATCAACTCGATATGGAATAATAGGAACGACTGTATTTGCCATATTGGTTTTATTGTTGTTTTTGCTTGTAAAGATTCCTTCTATTCAAAATTCTTTCAACGAACCTGTTTATATCAATTTGGGAGATGCGCCAGATGGAGTAGGGGTTTCGGTTCCTTCGCCGGCAACGAGCGCTCCTATGGTGGTAAAATCGAAGGCAATTGCTTCTTCATCACAAGCTTCGCACGAAAACGTTGAAACTCAAATCGCTAATTCTCCTGTTTCAATGCCGGATGTAAAAAAAACAAGGAAGAATAGTGTTGTAAAACAAGAAAGTATTGACAAAAAGAAAGATCAAAAACTTATTGATGAAGCTTTTCAACGAGCACAGCAAGCAAAGAAAACAGCAGAGCAACAACAAAGTATTATTAATAGGGCACAAAAATTAGGAAGTGTTTTTGGCGAAGATCATGGTAAGGGTTCCGGTAATGGACAAGGTGACCACGTGCAAGGAAATCCACTTGGAGTTATTGGTGGCAATGGAGTAAATGTTTCTGTTTCCGGACGCTCTCCAATGTATATCCCATCTCCGGCATACCTTAGCAATAACGAAGGTACTGTTACGGTACACGTTGTGGTGGATCGTGATGGTAGCGTTTCGAATGCTTACATAGGCGCATCAACTACAACCGACGAAACATTACGCAACGCTGCTTTACTAGCTGCTAAAAAAAGTAAATTTTCAAAAGGTGACCATGATGCTATTGGCACAATTATATATCATTTTATTTTAAAATGACTTTCATACGAGAATAATTTTTTCGTTTAAGGACGTCTGGAACTCACATAAAAACAGTATCATATTCTTGATTGTAAATAATTTACATGCTCGTTGCATAACATCAAATATTTATGTCAAATAATTTTATTTTTCTTGCTGAAGGATTTGAAGAGACGGAAGCAATTACAGTCGTTGATTTATTGCGTCGTGCTTCCATTGACGTGGTAACAGTTTCTATCACAGGCTTTACTATGGTGACCGGATCTCACGCCATTCAAATTTTGGCTGATGCTTTATTTGAAGAAATTGATTTTTCCCATGCTGAACTTTTGATTTTGCCAGGTGGAATGCCAGGTTCAGCACATTTAGCAGAACATAAAGGGCTTAATGATCTGCTTCAGCTGCACAACAAAAAAAATAAAAATATTGCTGCAATTTGTGCTGCACCAACTGTTTTGGGAAAATTAAACATATTACAAAATCGAGAAGCGATATGTTATCCCGGCTTTGAGAAAGATTTGATTGCTGCAAATATTTCTGGTAAAACGTTGATTCAAGATTCCAACATTATTACTGCAAAAGGACCTGCATACGCTGTTGATTTCGGCTTGTATTTAGTGCAATTAATAAAAGGTTCGGCAAAAGCGAAGGAGGTTGCAGATCATTTTTTATATATACTTTAATGCAACTCCTATTTCTATTTATCATAATATTAATTATAGGAAAATTGATTATCAATGCTTACAAAAATAATTACAGAAACTTTAGTTAACGAGTCAAATGAACTGATTGTTAGAGCTAATAAAGTAGCAATTATAACGCATATGAGTCCAGATGGCGATGCAATAGGTTCTGCACTTGGACTTTATCATTTTCTTTACTCACTCAATAAAGAAGCAATTGTTATTGTTCCAAATCGCTACGCGTCTTTCTTCGACTGGATGCCAGCAATTTCTCAAATATTGATTTATGATGAAACTAAAGAACAAGTTGATCAATTACTACCATCATGCGATTTGATGATTCTGACTGATTTCAATGCTATTTCTCGAATTGATAAGCTAAAAGAAGTTGTCGAGCAATTCAAAGAGAAAAAGATTTTAATTGATCATCATCGCAATCCTGAAAACATTGCAGATGTGATAATTTCTTATCCGACAATTGCATCCACTTCAGAGCTAGTATTTCGATTAATATGCAGAATGGGATTTTTTGAAACAATTAATCACCCTTGTGCAACGTGTATTTATACTGGAATGATGACAGATACAGGAGCTTTCACTTTTAATTCAAACAGTCCAGAAATTTACTTCATTATTTCTGAACTTTTGACTAAAGGAATAGACAAAGATCAGATTTACAATAACATATATAACACTTATTCAACCGATCGTTTGCGACTAATGGGATATACATTAAGTGAAAAAATGGAAGTCTTACTTGAGTACAAAACCGCCATTATTACGCTAACAAACAAAGAATTAAAACGTTACAATTATCAGGAAGGTGACACAGAAGGCTTTGTTAATCTGCCGCTGAGCATAAAAGGCATTGTGTTTTCTGTTCTCATCAAAGAAAATACTAATAACGTGAAACTTTCTTTGCGTTCACGAGGTTCATTCCCTGTCAATCAAGTTGCAGCAACTTATTTTCATGGCGGGGGCCATATTAATGCTGCTGGCGGTGAAAGCTATGATTCATTAATGCAAACCGTTGAACAATTAAAACAAGTTCTGCCTCTTTACAAGAAGCAACTTGAAATATCAGAATTCTAATTTATAAAAAAATTGAGATGGGCTAAAGATTTAATTTTATTTCTTTGGCAGAAAAATAGTTTGCTCTCTATCAGCACCTACTGAGACAATTGTGATGGATGTATTCAATTCATTTTCAATAAAATGGATATAAGCATTAAACTCTTCTGGAAATTCGTTTTGATGCTTCATACCTGACATGGCAGATTTCCAGCCCGGAAGCTCTGCATAAATAGGTTCAATAACGGCATCTGTTTCAAATGGAAAATAACTAATTTCTTGTCCATTAATTTTATAAGCAACACATACGTTAATTGTATCAAAATCATCAAGAACATCACTTTTCATCATAATAAGTTGCGTAACGCCATTAATCATAATGGCATATTTCAACGCAACTAGATCAAGCCATCCACAACGACGAGGACGGCCTGTTACTGAACCATATTCGTAGCCAAGATCACGCATTTTTTGTCCTGTTTCATCCATCAATTCTGTAGGGAACGGACCACTTCCAACTCGCGTACAATATGCTTTGAAAATACCAAAAACCTCTCCAATTCGATTTGGGGCAATTCCTAAGCCTGTGCAAACACCAGCTGAAATGGTATTAGAGGACGTAACAAACGGATATGAACCAAAATCAATATCTAGCATGGTACCTTGTGCACCTTCTGCCAAAATTGATTTTTTATGATTAATGTACATATTTGCAACATGTTCACTATCAATAAATTGAAATTCTTTTAATTTTTCAATCCCTTCAAACCATTCTTTTTCAAGTCGTTCTAAATCATTAACTGAATAGTTATACTGCAATAAAATCGATTTATGACGAGCAGTTGCCGCAGCATATTTTTGATCAAAATTATGAAGCAAGTCCCCTACCCTAAGTCCATTACGGCTAATTTTGTCTGTATATGCAGGTCCAATCCCTTTCCCAGTAGTTCCAATCTTATCGTTACCTTTTGCTGTTTCATACGCTGCATCAAGCAAACGGTGCGTTGGTAAAATAAGGTGTGCTTTTTTAGAAATCAATAATTTGGTTGTGAGTTTATGGCCCGATGCTTCTAAAGCTTCAACTTCTGTCTTAAATAAGGCTGGATCAAGAACAACTCCATTTCCTATAATATTGATTTTGTCTCCTTGGAAAATACCGGAAGGAATTGATCTCAAAACATATTTTTCACCTTCAAATTCAAGCGTATGGCCAGCATTAGGGCCACCCTGAAAACGAGCTACAACATCATATTTGGGTGTCAATACATCAACCACTTTTCCTTTGCCTTCATCTCCCCATTGAAGGCCTAATAAAACATCTACTTTCACGACAATAAAATTTAGTTAAGTAAGTGACTAATCGCGTCTTATTGAATAATTATACATAATTAACCGAACATTTTTCGTTTGAAAAATTTGTTGAGGCACTCTTCTATCGATAAATTTCTGCTATTCGATTTGAATGTAAAGATATTCTTTTTCTATGAAATTTGCTAATGTAATATACAAAAAAGATAGCTCACAAAAACTGCCTCATATTTGCTGTTTTGTGTAGCAATACGAGGCAGAACTATTATCTCATTTGTAATTAGCAGAATATATAGAAAAGCATTTAATTATTTCAAGAAGAAACAATATTAGTCTTTCAATTTGGCTTTTAAAAACTCACGATTAAGGCGAGCAATATGCGAAATTGAAACATTCTTGGGACATTCTGATTCACAAGCCCCTGTATTGGTACAATTTCCAAATCCAAGTTCATCCATTTTAGTCACCATCGCTTTTGCACGACGTGAAGCTTCTATTTTGCCTTGAGGTAAAAGTGCTAATTGACTCACTTTCGCAGCAACAAACAACATGGCTGATCCATTTTTGCAGGCTGCAACACAAGCACCACATCCAATACACGAAGCAGCATCCATAGCTTCATCTGCTTTTTCTTTTGAAATTGGAATTGCATTGGCATCAGGAACACCTCCAGTAGTAACTGATACAAAACCACCTGCTTGAATGATTTTATCAAAAGCACTTCGATCAACCATCAAGTCTTTAATAACAGGGAACCCTCTTGAACGCCAGGGTTCAACTATGATGGTTTCGCCATCTTTGAATTTGCGCATGTGAAGCTGACATGTAGTTACATCTTCGTCCGGTCCATGTGGATGCCCATTGATGTAAAGCGAACACATTCCACAAATTCCTTCGCGACAATCGTGATCAAAAACGATTGTTTCTTTTTTCTCTGAAATTAATTTTTCATTCAAAATATCTAACATTTCAAGAAAAGAACTATCTGTTGAAATGTCATTTAATTGATACGTTTCAAAAGCGCCTTTGGCTTGAGGCCCTTTTTGACGCCATATTTTCAGGGTGATATGAATTGTTTTTTCCATAATTTGATGATTTTTATTGCCTTCTGACTATTAAGCTGTTTTTGTTTGCAACCTAATAACCCGGTATTGCGTTTACTTGTAATTTCGTTGTTGCATGTGTACGGATTCATATATAAGTGGTTCTTTCAGAAGAGAAGGCTCTTTTCCATCGCCTTCATATTTCCAGCAAGCGACATACGAAAAATTCTCATCGTCACGCAATGCTTCTCCATCTCCTGTTTGATATTCGAGTCTAAAATGACCACCACATGATTCTTCTCGATGCAAAGCATCACGAGCCATCAATTCTCCAATCTCAATGAAATCAGAAACTCTTAATGCTTTTTCTAATTCAACGTTCAAATCTTCACTTTCACCTGGAATAAAAACATTTGTCCAAAATTCATGTTTTACCTGTATAATGGCATCTAATGCTTTTTGAAGGCTCTCTTTGGTACGGCTCATACCGACAAAGTCCCACATGATCAATCCTAATTGTTTATGAATTGAATCCACAGAACGATTTCCTTTGATAGCCATTATTTTTTGAATTCTCGATTGAACAGCGCCTTCGGTTTCAGCAAATTCAGGGAGTTCAGTGCTCATACGAGGAGTTCTGATTTCGTCAGCCAAATAATTTTGAATTGTGTAAGGTAAAACAAAATATCCATCAGCTAAGCCTTGCATTAAGGCCGACGCTCCCAAACGATTGGCGCCATGATCTGAAAAATTCGCTTCACCAATAGCAAAAAGGCCTTCAATGCTTGTCATACATTCATAATCAACCCAAATGCCACCCATAGTATAATGGATAGCTGGATAGATCATCATCGGAGTTGTATATGGATCTTCATCAACAATTTTATAATACATTTGAAACAAGTTCCCATAACGAGCTTCGACAACGTCACGTCCCAAACGATTAATAACTTCTGAGAAATCGAGATAAACTGCTAATCCAGTTGCTCCTACTCCATAACCTGCATCACATCTTTCTTTAGCTGCGCGCGAAGCTACATCACGAGGCACTAAATTTCCAAAAGCAGGATAACGACGTTCCAAATAATAATCACGCTCATCTTCAGGAATTTGAGTAGGTTTCATTTTCCCCGCACGTATTGCTTCGGCATCTTCTTTTTTCTTCGGTACCCAAATACGACCATCATTTCGTAATGATTCGGACATCAGTGTCAATTTGGATTGAAACTCACCATGCACCGGAATACAAGTTGGGTGTATTTGAGCGTAACAGGGATTAGCAAAATAGGCTCCTTTGCGAAAACATTGCATAGCAGCAGAGCCATTTGATCCCATGGCATTAGTTGATAAAAAGAATGTGTTGCCATATCCGCCGGTTGCAATTACTACAGCATGTGCAAAGAAACGTTCTAATCTTCCGGTTCGCAAATTACGGGCAATAATTCCACGCGCTTTCCCATCAATCACCACAACATCCATCATTTCATAACGAGTATGGAGTTTCACCGATCCTTTACTGATTTGTCGGCTTAATGCAGAATAAGCGCCTAATAATAATTGTTGACCGGTTTGCCCTTTAGCATAAAAAGTGCGCGAAACCTGAGCGCCACCAAAAGAACGATTGTCTAACAATCCTCCATATTCGCGAGCAAAAGGAACACCTTGTGCCACACATTGATCAATAATACTGTTAGAAACTTCTGCTAAACGATATACGTTGGCTTCACGAGCTCGATAATCACCTCCTTTGATGGTGTCATAAAAGAGTCGAAAAACGGAATCTCCATCATTGGGGTAATTTTTAGCAGCATTTATACCGCCTTGAGCAGCAATCGAGTGTGCACGCCGTGGTGAATCTTGAATACAAAAATTTAAGACATTAAATCCAAGCTCTCCTAAAGATGCAGCTGCAGAAGCTCCGGCTAAACCGGTACCAACCACTATGATATCTAAACGTCTTTTGTTGGCCGGATTGACTAATTTTTGTGAGGCTTTATAGTTACTCCACTTTTGGGCTAAAGGTCCTTGTGGAATTTTGGAATTTATCTGTGTCATATTTTATAAGTTTATTATTTTAGAAACAACAAGTTACGCTCCAAATCCAAACAAAAAATACAAATTAATCGACGTAAAACAAACAGCTAAAATCGTCGCATAAATAATGCCAATAATTTGCAAGCGAGGTTGCCATTTTTTGTTGTCAATTCCTATCGTCTGGAATGCACTCCAAAAACCATGCGTTAAATGAAACCAAAGCACCCAATACCAGATAATATAAAGGATACTCACAATTGGATTACGAAATTGATTTGCAACCAAATCATACGATTGATCGGCATGAACTTGATTTGCTCCCCCTAGAAAAGATTGTAATTGCATCTTAGCCCAAAACTGCGTCAAATGCAACACAATAAACAGTAAAACAATAAGTCCTAAAATCACCATATTACGAGCTGCCCAAGAAGTGGTTTCACTCTTTTTGCCAGAAGCATATCCAACTTCACCACGCGCACGATAATTTTGCCAATATAACCACAATGCATACAATATGTGGATTACAAATCCGGCAGCTAAAATAGGTACCATGATTGTGACTACAGGAAGTTCCATAATATCGTTCACTGCGGTATAGGCTGAAGGACCACCCAATAAAAACATATTGAGAAAGCAGTGCAGCGTCAGAAAAAGAAAAAGAAACAACCCGGACAAACTCATAATGAGTTTTCTTCCAATGGATGAGTTAATAATAAATAACTTCATAACAGGTTTGAATTGATGTTTAGTGATATGAGAAAATAGAAATTATAAAGGCGGGAATACGAGGTTGTGTTTATTAATAAACTTATATTTAATATATTAGCTTTGCCATCCTCATTAATAAATATGTTGCAAAAGTAGAAAAAACCATTTGTATCACAAAGGAATAAAGAATTTTTTCTGCAAATTTTTCTGTTTTTCTTATTTACATAAAACTAACAAGTTCATAATCAAAAAGAAAGAGAAAGAGGTTTATCCGCATCGAGAGTACCCGCACGATTGACAGGTCAAACATCCTTCTTGATAAATCAATGTTTCTTGTCCGCAACTCGGGCATTTTTTCCCTTCAGCTGACGTACCATCAGGAATGTATTTTTTCAATGCCCGTTCTACCCCGTTTTTCCATGTGTTAATGGATTCACTATTAAGCTGTAATCCTGATACGAGTTTTATTACCTGATCAATAGGCATTCCGTAGCGCAACACGCCTGATATGAGCTTTGCATAATTCCAAAACTCCGGATCAAATTTATACGAAAGTCCTTCTACTGTTGTTTTATATCCACGCTTATTGGTAAATTGAAAGTCATAACGACTACGACCATCTTCAGTGATATTTTTGGTCTTTATGATCTTCCCTTCAACCACTTGCTTTGGTAGTGCTATACCTTCATCATCATCAGCTAAACCAGTAAAAATCTCGTATGGACGCCCATTTAACAAACCCACAAAAGCAATCCATTTTTCTTTATTATTTTGAAAGCGTACAACATCACAAGGTAATTCTTTAGGGCGTTCTATCACTTCATTATAGCAGAAGCATGCTTGATCTTTGGCATCTTTTTCATTTTGTGCCTCTTCAATTTTTTCCTGACTGGCTGTGACCAATACGCCTGATCGAGAGCCTTCTCGATAAACGGTACATCCTTTGCATCCTGATTTCCAAGATTCTACATACAATTTACCTACTAATTCTTCTGTTACGTCATTGGGTAAGTTAATGGTAACACTAATGGAATGATCAACCCATTTTTGAATTCGTCCTTGCATTTGGACTTTTTTTAGCCAATCCACATCAGCAGAAGTTGCCTTATTATATGGTGATTTACTGATCATTTCATCCATTTCTACTTTAGAATAACGTTTGGCCGGATTATATCCATTTGCTTCCATCCAAGTAACAAATTTATGATGAAAAACAATATATTCTTCCCATGTGTCGCCCATTTCATCCACAAAGTCAACATGCACATCCGAGTCATTGGGATTTACTTTTCTACGTCGGCTATAAACACATGAAAAAGCAGGTTCAATTCCCGATGTAGTTTGTGACATCATGCTCGTTGTTCCTGTTGGTGCAATGGTTAAACAGGCAATGTTTCTACGCCCAAATGTAACCATATCGGTATACAAGGAGAAATCTGCTTCTTTTAAACGTAAAATAAATGGATTTGCTTCTTCCCGTTTTGCATCATAAATTGAAAAAGCTCCACGTTCTTTAGCCATAATAACCGATGAACGATAAGCTGATAATGCAGTGACCTTATGTACTTTTTCAGAAAAGTCAGTAGCTTCTTCTGTTCCATAAATCATGCTCATTGCAGCCAACATATCGCCTTCAGCAGTGGTTCCAACTCCTGTTCTACGACCTAATAGCGTTTTATTTTTTATCTTTTCCCATAAAGCAAGTTCTGTTTGCTTGATCTCCTGATCTTCAGGATCTAATTTTATTTTTTCCAAAATCTGATTAATCTTTTCCATTTCCAAATCAATAATGTCATCCATAATGCGTTGAGCATAGATAACATGTTGAGCATAAAGGTCAAAATCAAAATAGGCTTTTTTTGTAAATGGATGAATTACATAAGAATATAGATTAAGTGCTAACAGGCGACAACTGTCATATGGGCATAATGGAATTTCCCCGCATGGGTTTGTCGAAACAGTTTTAAAGCCCAAATCAGCATAACAATCTGGAATAGATTCACGAATGATGGTGTCCCAAAAGAGTACGCCAGGTTCAGCGGATTGCCACGCATTATGTATAATTTTTTTCCATAAAGCCTCAGCATCAATCTCTTTTGTGTATTTTGGATTAGCCGATTGAATTGGATATTGTTGCACATATGACTTTTGAGCAATGACAGATTGCATAAAGTCGTCATCAATTTTAACTGAAACATTAGCTCCTGTAACTTTCCCTTGTTCTAATTTTGCATCAATAAAATCTTGTGAATCAGGATGCTTAATTGAAACGCTCAACATTAAAGCCCCTCGGCGTCCATCTTGAGCTAAGATCG
>JAJZHJ010000161.1 GCA_021804525.1 Bacteroidota bacterium
TATAAATCATCTCGTTACGCTTAAATGTTTGAACTGTAGAGTTTTTCTCAAGAAACTCTTTCTGTTCGTATGTCAACGTTTCCCAGATGCCCGACAATTGACTGATCATGGGCAATTCAACAACTTGTTTAGACGCCATATTTAGATGTTTTACAACACAAAAGTAAGAAGATTATGATAAAAACAACACATGAATATGCTGAAAGAATGCAAGAAGAAAAAGACAGGCGTTCATGCCAATTGATATAAAAAAGTCACTAATTTGCCAATGGCTTTTGCACGGTGGCTGATGCTGTTTTTGATCGATAAATCCAGCTCGGCAAATGTCATCTCCATGCCTTGAGCTATGAAGATTGAATCGTAACCGAAGCCACCTTTACCACGTTCCTGTGTGGTAATAATCCCATCGACTTGACCTTCGAAGAGATATTCCGCATCGTGATGAATCAGGGCAATGACTGTTCTGAAACGTGCATTTCGGTGCGTAATACCTTCCATCTCACGGAGTAATTTTGTTCTGTTAGCCTGCATGTCTTTGCCTTCACCCGCATAGCGGGCAGAATACACGCCAGGTGCATTGTTTAGCACTTCTACTTCCAATCCTGTGTCGTCTGCAAAGCATGATTTGCCAAATCGTTGATAGACGTATCGGGCTTTGATTAATGCGTTTCCTTCCAGCGTATCCTCTGTTTCGGGTATTTCTTCGGTACAATGCAAGTCGTGTAAACTAATAATTTGAAAATTAGGCACTAATAAGGCCTGTACTTCTTCAACTTTATGTTTGTTATTGGTGGCAAAAATCAATTCCATAAATCAAAATAGGAAATTAAACAGGTTTGGTATATGTTTCCGTCTCAAAATATTCGAGCGAAACAGTGACTCCATCGAATACGGCATACGAAAAGTGGGTAATCCAATCGCCAAGAATATAGATGTGGCTACTATTTTTTAGCATCAAATCGAGAACAATGTGGCGATGTCCAAACATAAAAAAATCAATGTTGTCGCTTTCGGGATACCCTTTGGCAAAACGTACCAACGTTTCTTTATCTTCTCCTAAAAATTTCGCGTAACCACGTCGTGCAGGCTTCAGTCGGTTGGAACGCGACCAAGCCAAGCCAAACCCTAACCCCAGTCGTGGTGGCAAAAGTTCAAATAAACGTTGACAAAATCGGTTGTGAAAAATGGCTTGTATCACTCTAACGCTCATTGAATGATCGCCTAAGCGATCGCCATGTGCCAAAAAGAAACGTTTCCCGTTTCGTTCAATGATTTCCGGTTTTCGGTGTACCGTGAGGCCAATTTCTTGCTCCAAATAACCAAACGTCCATATATCATGATTGCCGGTAAAGAAATGAATCTTCACTCCTGCATCGGACAATTCAGCCAATTTTCCAAGAAAGCGAACAAATCCTTTTGGCACTACTGTCTTATATTCAAACCAGAAATCGAACAGATCGCCTAACAAAAACAACTCATCGGCATCATCGCGTATAGAATCGAGCCAACGTACCATTTTTCGTTCTTGTTCATGGGCATCTTTCGCCAATAAAGAACCAAAATGTGCGTCGGAAACGAAGTATATTTTTTTTACCATGTATTTTGTTCAATCATTTCAGGGCAAACTCGTCGAACGAAGGTTGCTGGTTATTGCTGGCGTGTTTGCACTTTTTCTTTTACTGGAGGTGCTTCGCGCTTTTGTGGTGCCCTTCTGATTTCTTGCCTGATGGCCGTCATTCTTTGTGGCGTTCCTACAATTTCTCTCCTTTGTGGTTGAGGCGTCGGTTGTCGAAAGTTCTCTGTCCTGTTTTGGATAGGCGGTTTGTTTTCTTGCTGCGGAGCAGCAGGCAAACGCCCACCTTCTTGCACTTGCGTGGGGACACGAACAGGTTGCTGTCGCGTTTCTATTTTTTGTTGTGGTGTGTTAAAAGGTTGATTTTCATTTCGTCTTGCGCCTTCATTGTTTGGGTTTTGCGGCTGTGTAGCAGGTTGCTCTTGTCGAGAGCCGGGCGTTTGAGAAGGAAAGCTTTTCCGTTCTCCATTATTGTTGTAGTTCGGATTGCGATTTTCGGGCGCAGGTTCCCTCCCCCTATTCTGGTTTTCGGGTGAAGTTGAGGGTCTGTAAAATGGAAGCCTTCCCGGAGGTGCCTGATAAACCCTTCTCTCTTGCTGACGATAATCGCCATGTTGATAAGAGTTTCTGTAATAATCGTTGTAACTTGTCGGATTGATACTTCTCGAATTGATCACAATATAGGTTGAATTTGGATCAATAATGTACCAAGGAGGTAATTGTTGGCCATATTGCCAACTGCCGGATTGATACCACCAGTAACGGTTAATGTCGGCGCTGTAATAGAAGTTGTAATCAGGGAAATAGTAGTACGAGTAACCATATATTCCCTGTTCTTGTGTGTAGCCGGGAGCTACAGTCACAACACAACCGGCCATCACGATGGTTAGCATACCCATTATACCATAAAAAAATAAGGTTTTCATGACGGTTCGTGTTACGTGTTAATTGTTGTAAGTGCAAATGGCTAAAGCATCCCTAATTCCAGCTTTGCCTCATCGCTCATCATCTCTTGACCCCAAGGTGGATCGAACACCAAATTAATAATCACTTCTTTCACTCCTTCTACCGATTCTACTTTCATACGAACATCTTCCAAAATAAAATCAGAGGCAGGGCATCCGGCTGCTGTTAGCGTCATATCGAGCGTGACTACGCCATTATCGATATCTACTTTATAAATAAGGCCTAAGTCATATACATTGACCGGTATCTCAGGATCGAAGACAGTCCGCAACATCTTGACGATATTTTCTTCGATTGACAAGAATTCATTCATACTTATTAGAATTTAACACACGCTCCACCACGGCATATTCAAAGCCGCGTCGTAGTGCAAAATTAATCAATTTTCCTTGCTTTTCGTACTTGTTCTTTGCTGTGATTTCATGCAATTTTTTTTCAAGTAATTCATTCACTGCTTGCATGTAACTATCTTCATCCATAGCGTCTAATACAGGCTGAAAGATCGAAGCCGGAATGCGTTTAGCCTCCAATGCTTGCGCAATTTTTACTTTTCCCCATCGATTGAACCGAAACTTATCGCTGGCAAAACTTTTCGAAAACCGTGTTTCATCTATGTAATGCTCTTGTTCGAGGTAGGCAATTATCGATGTTACCTGAGCAGACGATGCTCCCCATGCTCTTAGTTTAGACTCTGCCGCCCATCTACACGTTTCTTGCCGCGATGTGTATGCAGCCGCTCTTTTCAACAATATATCATAGCCCGCATCCATATTTTTCAATTTAATCTTTGTGTCGTTATTATCGTTGAGCGCTCACCATGCGTGCATTTCCTGATAGGTCATTCTTTAATTGAACATTAGAGAAGCCTGCAAATTTAAGCATTCTCACCATTTCATTCCCAAAAGCTGCGTTAATTTCAAAAAAAAGTTTTCCCTTGGGCGATAATTTATGTAAAGCCATGTGGGCTATGGCTTTGTAAAAAACCAACGGATCGTCATCAGAAACAAAAAGAGCCTTATGTGGTTCAAAATTCAGTACATTAGCGTGCATCGTAGCGGCTTCTCGTTTCAGCACATAGGGCGGATTGCTTACGATAATGTCCATCGGTGGAATTTTTGCTGCAAATTGAGGAGAAAGAACGTCGGCTTCGAAAAAATGCACCTTCACTTGGTTTTGAGCTGCGTTTTCGCGGGCTACATCCAATGCGTCAGGCGAAAGATCACAAGCTTGTAACGTTGCTTCAGGCAATTGTTTGGCCAATGCGATAGCAATGCAACCGCTTCCTGTGCAACAATCGAGAATGATGCAATACCTGCATGACAAATCTTGCAACACCCATTCCACCAATTCCTCCGTTTCGGGACGTGGTATCAGCACCCGATGATCGACTTTTAGTGAGACGCCATGGAAATCAACACTTCCTAATACATATTGAACGGGTTCATGTTGCAAAATGCGCGCCATGCATTGCTCCATTTCTTGCTCTTGCATCTTTGTTAATGTTGTTTCACCATTGGCTAAAAGTCGTGCACGCGATAACTGTGTAACTCGCTGCAACAATTGCAATACAATGTTGTTTGCTTCAGCCTTCTCATAAATATGAGTTAACCTATTTGTAAACAAAGAAATAGAAACGGCCATTTTGTAACTCTTTTAGAATAACAAAAATACGACACATTTTCTTGTTTTGTTTACTTTTGTGACGAAAACCTATTTGAGCGCGATTTTTGACTACCTTTGTTTCCCTTTTTAATGGAGATTCATGGATAAACTACGCTTTATTAGTTTTGCAAGCGGAAGCAGCGGAAATTGTTTTTTTATTGGCAATGCATACGAAGGTATTCTTATCGATGCGGGTATCGGCATTCGAACCATTAAAAAAGAGTTGAAAGAGATTGGCCTTGATTTTTCGCATCTTTTAGGCGTTTTCATCACACACGACCATTTTGACCATGTGAAAGCCATACAACCCTTGAAAGAGAAATATTTTGTCCCCATTTTTGCCACCTCAGCCATTCATCAGGTGCTTCACCATGAACCGGTTCCTGAGAGGCAGATTCTTCAAAAAAATGTTCCTGTGCATGTCAAAGAGTGGATAATCACTGCTTTTGAAGTGTCGCACGATGGTACGGATAATGTGGGCTATACCATTGAATACCAAGGCAAAAAGTTTACTTTGCT
>JAJZHJ010000162.1 GCA_021804525.1 Bacteroidota bacterium
TTGAAGGACAGTCGTTAAGCGCCTCATTCATGTCAATTTTATTGCCAAAATGTAATCCGTTGGCACCACTTGCCACCATTGCTTTGGTACAATGCCCGGTATTGCCGCAATTATGTAAAATTACAGTAAAGCTATCGTCTTGTACTGCGTCAACTATCCGCTTAACATAAGCTGTCGAATAATCAGTACAATCGTCGTTAGAAAGTAGTCCCGCAGCAGGTTCGGCAATGATTACGCCTTGTGTTCCGGTAGCTTTAAGTGCTTTGCAGTAGTTGATAAGAAACTTTGTACACTTTGATAAGAGTTGATGAATGGTGTCAGGTTCGATGTAAATTGCCATCATAATTTCAGACATGTCATACAAACGGCCAGCTAGAGAAAATGGGCCGATGCAACCGGAAAAGACCGGCTTGTTTGTAATGTTTTCGGCAGCTAGTTTGTTTGCTAATAAATAGGCAGGGACTCTACCTTTGTTTAAGTCGGGAACGGCAAGAGCAGCCACCGATTTGGCATCTGAGACCAATCGTCCAACTATTGTAGGAACTTCATTGTCAGGTATTTTTATTTCAGCACCGAAAGCCTCGGCTTCCAATGTCAAATCCATTATCATTGTGCAAGCCGTTGTGTCAAACTGTGCTGATACGGCCTTAATTGCCTTATAATGAACTTCTCCATCAGTAACTGCATCTTTCACACACTTACCAATTGTCTCTATGCCTGAGTGAGTCATAAAGGGTAGTGCAATCCGTTTTTTACTAGTCAAAATTGTATCAATCCAAGATTTCATTGTGTTTATTTCGTTGACACGTACACATGTCAAATGTTTAATATTTTGGCTTTAGGTTTTGCTTATTAAAATCAAATCAGCTTGCAATTGAATTTAACCAGACAATACTTTCCTGCGGCGTTTTCCCATACGCATCTGCCCCAATCGATGTGGCGAATTCATGCGAAAGCGGGGCTCCACCTACAATAATTTTTGTTTGAGGTGATACAGCCTTAATTGCCTCAATCACAGGCATGATATTTACCATGGTAGTTGTAAGTAATGCCGAGATGCCTACCACAGCTTCTGAATGTTGTTGTACAGCTTCCACAAATTTCTCAACTTTCACGTCAATGCCCAGATCAATCACTTCCCACCCTGCACCTTCTATCATCATTTTGACTAAGTTTTTACCTATATCGTGCAAATCACCGAAGACAGTACCGATAATAAAAGTTCCTTTGCGTTGCACCTTACCGCACGCGAAGAAGGGTTTCAAGTGCATCATTGCTGCATTCATTGATTTCGCCGACAGCAGCATTTGAGGAACAAATATCTTGTTTTGACTGAATTTTTGGCCAACTATATTCATAGCACTGATTAGTTCATTCAAAATATCTGCAGGTGGTATTCCTGCTTCGACTGCTTCTCTTGCAATTTCGTCAGCTCCCGGTTGTTCTTTCATAGTAGGAGGGTATGGAGACGCCTGATTAATTTTCCCGAATTCAACACATTCCGATAATTTTTGTAACAGCTCTTGATTCATATCTTTAATTTTTTTGTTTGTGTAAAATGCTCTAAATATCCATTTATATATAGGTTTTTATTTGACATCTATATCTCTCTGAAATTTGTTATAGGCTTATTGTTAATGCTATATTTTCTTTGCAAATACTCTTTATAATATGATGATCATGCAATACAATTATTTGTTTTTCAAGAAATAAAAACGACACATTCTTATCAATTTAATTCAGAATTGTCAATGACTCGAAAAATCGAAATATAAATCCATCACTTTACATCGGGTGCGCCAATTGTCATAAGGGCCATAATCAAAAAACAAATTTTCTTGTCCGGATGGCCCCATATCTTCCGGTTTTTGTGTTTTTGACCCCATTGGAGGAATTCCATTCATAAAAGAGATATCACCAGAGGGAAAGGGGGGGGCTGTATTATAAGCAATCTTCGGTGTTTTTGGCGTATAAAGTCTAAGAAATATATCTTCGCTTCCTGTAGCAATTACAAAAGGTTGTTCTTTGGTAATCATTTTCACCCAATAAAAATTTGAATAGTACCCTTTAAATTCTGGATAAATGAGTGGAGGAATTCCTGTCATGGTATTGTTATATTTTTTCTTGTAAACATTCAAAACAGCACCCTGCATCCGATTTTTCCAAACTCGATATGGACCGTTACCCATCCATTTTACTCCTTTAACCAGTTTTTCTGGATAAGAGAAGCTAACTCCCATATATTCAGATTTATAAGCTGAAGGCATATATTTAATATTCAAGTGAATCCACCCAGATGGATATATCGTCCAAATCAACTCTTTCATTTTAGATGCTTTATCATAAGAGCAAATTAGTCGTACTGTATCTGCAATCGTTTCGACTTTCATGTTTTTAAAAATCGCTTCACCGGCACAAAGAACGGGTCCATGATTAAACGGAATCTCTCCTTTTGAGTTAGCAACTTTTTTCAATATCCCATCATGTTTACCAAAAGTTACTTGAATTGAATTGGCTGAAATTACAATATCAGAATCATTTTCTTCCACAATTTTAGCCTGATTTCCTTTTTTCACAAGTATTTTATTTATGATATGAGCAGGTAAAGATATCGGCCAGTCCCATGTGTAAATTTTCTGTTGATGAGAATCAGTTGCCGTTACATAAAGAGCATCGTATGTAATCCAGTTTGCAGGTAGCTTCAGTTTCAGTTGTCCTTTGCATCCTGGAGCTATATCTGGTGCATCTGCGTAGCCGCTAACTGTCTGTTTGGTAGTATCTTGATTTGGCATAGGCAGACGAACTAATTTCCACTTGAAAGAACACTTATTTAAGTTTGTGTAGAAATAGCGATTTTCAAGATTTAATATCCCGTTAAAATCATCTGTAATATCTTTTTCCTCAAACTTTATTGGTGACCAAATTTCCTTTATAGCATAGTAGCTTCCTTCTTTTTCATGAAAAGGACCAAGAATTCCATCAGGAGCATGATCTCCGTCAGAATCAAGTTCATTATTCTTGTCAGTTCGTTGAATGTCACAATCGGCAAAACTCCAAATAAAACCTCCTGCAGCACGTGGATTATGCCACATCAACTCCCAATAATCATTAAGACCAGCACCACCACCTCCATCGTATATGCTATGTAAAAATTCAGTAGGGAAAACAATATTGTGACCATGCCAAAAAGTGCCCATTCCATAATCATAATTTATATAGTGATCTGTCGAAATGCCGTCAAAAGTTTGCCATGGATGGATAACCTGACGTTTTTGTATATCATACGTATCAAATAATGAATCCAAGGCAAAGTTAAATCCACCTTCATTCCCATTATCCCATAAAACAATTGAGGGATGATTTTCATCATGAATAATCATTTCCTTAACTAGTTTACTTCCAACTATGGTGTCATAAGCATGATGCCATCCTGTTAATTCGTCAAGGACAAAAAGTCCAAGAGAGTCGCACGTATTTAAAAAATGGCTATCAGGCGGATAATGAGTGCAGCGCACTGCATTCATATTCATAGATTTGATTAATTTTACGTCGCTTATACTCATGGATTTACATGAAACATTTCCTGTAGTAGGCCAAAATGTATGATGACAAACACCTTTGAATTTGATTTTTACACCATTGATATAAATACCATCTCTTTGCCGAATTTCAATGGTACGAAATCCAAAACGCTGGGTTATTTCGTGAATAACAATTCCATGTGCATATAATTTAAAAACGGCATTGTATAGATTTGGATCTTCCGGATTCCAGCTCTTCACGTTTTTAATCATAGAAGAAGGTTTAACTATAGACATTCCTTTCGCCACTTTTACGGAAAATGATTTGTCAATATGAATTCCGTTCAGATCAAAAATCTGAACAGTAAGAGAATCCAAACGCAACGGATTATGAATGAATACATCTGCATGAAACATGCCGTTTGCTTTTGCATCAATGGCAACCCGTTCAATATTTTGATTGGGTTTTACCTCCAAATAAACAGGACGAAAAATGCCTCCAAATATCCAGAAATCACCATGACGTTCAGCCATGTTAACAGATTTATTGGCAGATTGTTTTGATACTTTTACTTCCAATAAGTTAGATTTCCCGTAGTTTAATAAATGACTTATATCGTACCGAAAACTGTAGAAAGCACCTTGATGTACAGGGCCTGCCAAATGTCCATTAATTTTCACTTCAGTATCAGTCATTGACCCTTCAAAAACTATATCTACTTGCTTCTTTTTCCAGTTCAAAGGAATTTCAAATTTGTATTTATATAATCCCTTTTCAGTACCACGAACACGGACTGAATTTTTATCAAGTCCATAGTTATAAGTCCCGAAGCCAAATTGTTCCCAATCTGAAGGGACGGGAATGGTAGTCCATTTACCGGAATTACGACCAGCAGTACAATAAAACTGCCAATTAACGGTATGATCGCACCCAGTTCCGGAAAGATATTTAATAATTGTTTGCTGGGAAAATGCAACCGTTGCACTTCCTGCTATAATCAATAATAAGATGTTTAGTCTTAACTTAGTTAATCCCATATTTAATTGTATTTGCTAAAGTTTACAGTATATCGAAAATAGAATAATTTGAATCTATTGGTGGATAAAATAAATTATCCATGTGTTATTTTTTTCTCTATTAATCAATTACAAATTGACTTCTTTATTATGATGAATCTATTTATATT
>JAJZHJ010000163.1 GCA_021804525.1 Bacteroidota bacterium
TCCGATCTCTGTAAATACCTTCCCAGACTTTAAGATTAGATTGTTCTTTTCTAAAGTTAGATGAAAAAACTTTGTCATAGAGTCGTTGCCATTCAGAAGCTGTCCATGTGGAAAGATGCACACCATTAGTTACATAGCTAACATGCAATTCTTCAGGCATATATCCTTTCCAAAGATTTTGAAACATTTCCTGTGAAACTTTGCCATGTAACCAACTCACACCATTAACTTCTTGACAGGTGCGACAAGCAAAATTACTCATGCTAAACTTCTCGCTACTATCACCGGGATTTTCGCGCCCTAAATCCATCAATTCGTCCCAACTAATGCCTAACTTAGCTGGGTAACTCCCCATATATTTGCCAAATAATCCTTCGTCGAAGCTGTCGTGACCAGCAGGTACAGGAGTATGGACTGTATAAAGTGAGGACGAACGCACTACTTCCATCGCTTGATTGAAGGTCAACCCTTTTTCTGTAACTAAATCGACCAAACGTTGGAGATTAATAAGTGCTGCATGTCCTTCGTTGGTATGGTAAACTTGTTTTTCTATACCTAATCGTTTCAAAGTCAAAATACCCCCAATTCCTAAAAGAATTTCTTGTTTGAGACGATTTTCCCAGTCGCCACCATAAAGTTGATAAGTAATGGGACGATCAAACTCACTGTTTTTGTCGTTATCTGTATCCAATAGGTATAATGAAACACGACCAACAGCCACTTTCCACACATTGGCGTAGATGATGCGATTGGGATAGGGAACTTCAACTTGAATATGGTTGCCATGTTCATCTTTTACTGGTTCAATGGGAAGGCTTCCAAAATTTTGCGGTTCATAGAGGGCTAGTTGTTGCCCTTCCATCGATAAATTTTGCGTAAAATATCCGAAACGATACAAAAATCCAATTGCCGTCATGTCCACGTTGCAATCGCTGGCTTCTTTCAGGTAATCGCCTGCTAACATACCAAGCCCCCCAGAATAAATTTTCAAAATGTTGGACAGCCCGTATTCCATACTAAAGTATGCTACAGATGGCTTTGTAGTATCAATAGGAGCATGAATGTAGTCTTGGTAGTCCTTATATACCTTGTCTAACCGTTGAAGAAAAGCAGGATCGGCTTCAAGGGCTTCAAATTTTTCGTAACTGAGTTTTTCACGCATCACAATGGGATTTCCTTTTGATTCTTCCCAAAGTTTTGGATCAATGTCTGCAAAAAGCTCCAATGCTTCAGGATTCCATACCCACCAAAGGTTGTGCGCTAATTCTTTTAACTTGATCAACCGATCAGGAACGTGGGAAGAAACAACGATTTCTTTCCAATTTGATTGATTGACGTGCGATGTTTGTAATTTCATTTTTATCGAATTCTTGAATAGTGATTTTATGTGTAATGCCTTGAATAATAGTTGTACTTCAGGCTATCAGAGTTTCTATTTTTTTAATAGTGCTTTAGCGTATGCTTCGTAGTAATATGAAATGAAGTTTTCCCAATGTGCTTTTTGAGAAATGGCGAGAGCTTTTTCTCTGGTTTCAGCTGTTTTTTGAGCTTCCATATTAGCAAAAGCTATTAGTTGAGCTGTTGTTGCAGCAACAGCTTCCGGATAGTTTGCATCGGTACGTTCAATAATGGCAACTCCTTCGTCTATCGATTGTTGATGTGGGTTGACCCATTGCCCGAACCCTGAAAGCGAAGTGGTAATAGTCGGCACGGAAAATGCAATACTTTCTAATGGTGTATACCCCCATGGCTCGTAGTAAGATGGAAATAGTGTGACATCCATTCCAATGAGCAAGTCATAATAGGATTTGTTGAAAATTCCATCGTCTCCATGCAAATAGCTCGGAACAAAAATCAGTTTAATCTTTGAGTCTGGATGATTGGTAAAATGCAACCAACTAATATCCGATAGAATTGGATCTTTCCAAGGCTCAACCAATTCATGAGTAACAAAGGGATTCTCTTTGACACATGAATGGATTTCTCCAATCAATTTCTGTTGCAAGATATGTCGTGGCCCTGAAATATAGGCTGGCACCATGATGAACGCAGCAATAGTCCGGCTCAATGTATTGGCCTCTTCCGCTTGGTTGAGTGAATCGAGAATGAGGTTTAATCCTTTATTGATGTATTCATAACGTCCCGAAGTAGCCACAAACAAAGTGTCAGCCGGGAGAGAATAGCAAAGGAGTGCTTCTGCAACTTGTCTCAAAGCCACTCGCGCCTCTTCCCGTTTCTGCGCAAATTGCTCGTTACATGGCACAAAATCATCTTCAAATCCATTCGGTGTGATGACATCCGGTTTTTTTTCGAGAATTTGTGTGCATTCTTTTGCTGTAATCGAACTGACAGTTGTAAAACAATCCGCAAGTTTTGCAGCTTGTTTTTCAACAGAATGCTTTGATTCAACGTTTAGTTCGTGCGCCATCTGATCTCCATGATATCCAGGCAGAAAATCATATAATGGCTTGTTATTGCCTGCTATGGAACGCCCTACTGTAGTTGCATGCGTCGTAAACAAAGTTCCGACTTGTGGAAGATAACGTTTGAGATAAAAAAGGCCAAAGGCGGTGTTCCATTCATTGAAATGAGCAATTACGCGTTGTTGGTCGAGATGAAAAAAGCGATAAAAATTTTCAATCACAGTTCCAACCGCATAGCCATATAAAGAAGCATCGTCATAATCACCAAATCCATGCAGCGAATCTACATTGTACCATTCCCACATTCGCCCGTAGATTTCGTTTTTCTGAGCAAAAAAGGGTTTATGATCTATCAGAATTACTATGGGTTGAGAAGGAATATCCCACCTCCCAATCCTTATTTTCAAATTGTTACGCTTTACTGCCACTTCTTTCCAATCCTGAAATAGTGTGGACGATTCTTTGAAGTCGTTTTGTACACCAACACCTAAATCAGGACCGATAAAAATCAGATGATCATCCACGGTTTGTTTTAAGGTACGTGCTTTAGTGGAAAGCACCGTGTAGATACCTCCTATTTTGTTGCACACCTCCCAACTCGTTTCAAAAATATAATCAGGTTTGATGGATTCTGTGTTCATTTTGTTGCAAATTATTGCACGTACAAAGTTACTTGTTTTTTTAGCTGAAGTATGGCTGCTTTGCTAAAGATTCCCGATGATGGAAGTTCAATCGTTTGCACTATCTTCATATTTGAAGTGATTTAGTTTAAAAATTCAGGTAAAAGTCTTGCGTCAATTGCCTATAATCATGCGAGAATGAATGTCTTTTTCCTGCCTCAATAAAGAATTCGTCTTCGTAGTACGGTGACAAAGATTTCGAGAAACAAAGTAAGCAGCGTTTGTAGACAGCACTCTCTGTTGGTTTTACAAAAGTTTGATGGAGACAGGTTAACCCGAGTCTTGCTGCTTCACGAATGCTTTGTCTTCCTTCTTCTGCAGGTAAGATCAAATTGAGACTGCCAGTTGATTCTAAAAATTGATTGGCAGCTTCAAGCAGTGTTTTTATATCTAAATGATCATCATGTCTGGCTGTAGTACGTTGTTTGTCAGGTGATTTTAGTGCTTTACTGAAATATGGTGGATTTGAGATGATTATATCGTAGCGTTTTGTTGTGGTGTCGACAAACTCTTGTACAGATTGATGATAAACTGTGATTCGTTCTTTCCATTGAGAACGAGAACAGTTCTCTCTTGCTTGTTCCGCTGCCGCAGCGTCGATGTCGATAGCATCAATTTGAGCATTGGGTGCTTTTTGTGCTGCCATTAAAGCAAGAATACCCGATCCGGTACCAATATCTAAAATATTTACAGCTCCTCTGAAGTCGGTCCACGCGCCAAGCAATACACTATCAGTACCCACTTTCATGGCACAGCGGTCATGCCAAACGGTGAATTGTTTAAATTGAAAATAAGGATTTGCCATGTCATTTACACTTCCTATTGTTACGCGTTGCGTAACCAGAACTAAATTCATTTGTCACAGCATGGCTTTCCCATTTAAAAAGAAAAAGCGACTCCAATTTGGAAATTGCACCCTACAGCATCATATCCATACCACGTCTGATAACGAAGCGAAGAGGCCAACCCTAAAATGTTATTCACACGTGCGAAGGCTGTCAGCCAGTTGCTGTACGAATAAGAGGCACCAACATTCACATCGTTGATATCTTTCATGCGCACTGAGGTGTTATTTGGCAAGGCTGCATATCGTCCACCTGCAAAATAGTAGTTGGCATTAAGGAAAAGATGTTGTGATATCTTTTGGTCAATACCGGCGGCAAACTCAAAAGATGGTTGCATCCACGCATGAGCAAGGGTCTGCATGTGCCAATAATGATAATTGGCTTCTAAGAAAATGACTTGTTCGTCACGCCAATTATAATTGCTGTTGAAATGAAGTGTTACCTCTTGGGCATTGTCGTAAGCTACATCAAACATGGGATTATTCCAGTATTGAGTAGGAAAAGAAAGAGTATCTGCTGAACGTGTATTTATATAAAAATATTGTTTATCAAAATGTTTGTAATCAACGGAACCGTTCAACAAAAGTCCGGACACGGGACTACTTTTTATGCCTGCGAATGCATCGATAGGCACATAGCTGTCTCTAACGCGTAACGTAGGCAATAAGTAACGGTTATTCTCCATCATGCTTTGCATGGAATTTATTTGGTAACTTCCAGTAATGCCGCCATAAGCAGTAACAGATCGGAA
>JAJZHJ010000164.1 GCA_021804525.1 Bacteroidota bacterium
GCCATCGAAAGTCTACGCAAGGGATTGGATAAATTGGTGCTTCACGAAGCTGCTATCAAACGTGATTTGGAAAATAACTGGGCGGTGGTTGCCGAAGGCATTCAAACCATTTTACGCCGTGAAGGGTATCCGTCTCCTTACGAAGCATTAAAATTGTTGACGCGAACCAATGAAGCCATTACCGAAATATCAATTAAGTCCTTTATTGATCAGTTGGAGGTAAGCGAGTCCGTCAAGAATGAATTGCGTGCTATCACTCCACAAAGTTATACCGGCGAATAACTCGACGTCTCAAAATCAAATTGAATATTATTTAAACACCATCAAGTGAATAGTTTCCTGAAAATTCTCAAACGATTTATTCCTCCGTATAAAAAATACGTTATTGGCAGTGTATCCAGTAACGTTTTGTCAACTTTGTTCAGCCTTTTCTCGTTTGGCGCCATCATTCCCATTTTACAAATCCTTTTTGGTATTCAAACGGCAACCTATACCTATCACGTATGGACGTGGAGTAGTTCTTTGGGAGATATCACGTCAGCCTGGAAGAACAATATTTTTTGGTTTCTGACGAATACCATTCATGAGCATGGCGCCATTTTGACACTGGCATTTCTTGGTATTTTCTTGGTCACAACTACTTTTTTCAAAACCGGTTTTTCTTTTTTAGCTGATTATTTTATAGTGCCTATTCGGACGGGTGTTTTGCGCGATTTACGACGCGATATTTATGCCAAGGTGTTGAGCCTGCCACTAGCGTTCTTCACGGAAGAACGTAAAGGAGACATCATCTCGCGTATGACCGGTGATGTTGGTGAAATCGAAAACTCGGTGATTAGTTCACTCGACATGGTGTTCAAGAATCCTATAGTGATCTTGGTTTATGTGATTACGTTGTTTGCTATCAGCTGGCAACTGTCTTTGTTTGTAATGGTGCTATTGCCTGTGAGTGGTTATTTAATTGGATTAGTAGGTAAGAAGCTCAAAGCAAAATCATTGTTGGGGCAGCAGCAATTGGGGCTTTTGTTGATACGAATTGAAGAAACGTTGGGCGGGCTACGGATTATCAAGGCTTTTAATGCTGAAGACAAGATGAAGCAAAGCTTTTCACAAGTCAATGAACAATTACGTCGTACGTTTTCACGCTTAAATACCCGTTATTTATTGGCGCATCCGATGAGTGAATTTTTGGGCACAATGGTTATTGCCATCTTATTATGGTTTGGAGGCATGTTGATCATTACCCATCACAGTAGCATTACAGCGCCGACATTTATCTATTACCTCATTATTTTTTATAGCATCATTAATCCGGCCAAAAACTTGTCAAAGGCAGCTTATAGTATCCAAAAGGGGTTAGCTTCATTAGAGCGAATCGATAAAATTCTGCAAGCAGAGAATCCATTAACGATCATCGAACATCCACATCCGCTTCCTGCATTTCAAGATAAAATTGAATACCGGAAAGTGTGGTTTAAATATCAAAATGAGTGGGTGCTGCGAGATATTGATTTGGTAGTGGATCACGGTAAAATGATTGCCATTGTGGGTCAGTCAGGTTCCGGGAAATCGACTATGGCAGACTTATTACCCCGTTTTTATGATGTGGATCAAGGAGAAATTCTCATTGATGGTGTCAATGTGAAAGATGTCGAGTTACATCCGTTGCGAGCATTGATGGGTTATGTGAATCAAGAACCTATTTTGTTTAATGATACCTTTTTGAATAACATTGCGTTTGGAGTGGAACATGCCACGTTGGAGCAGGTGATAGAGGCAGCGAAGATAGCCAATGCGCATGACTTTATTTTAGCTTCGGAGCAAGGTTATGAAACTAGAATCGGCGACAGGGGCACTAAGCTGTCGGGTGGGCAAAAACAACGCATTAGTATTGCACGGGCTGTGTTGAAAAATCCACCTATTCTGGTGTTGGATGAGGCAACTTCGTCGCTCGACACTGAGTCGGAAAGGCTTGTTCAGGATGCTATTGATCAGTTGATGCAGAATAGAACCTCCATAGTGATTGCACACCGTCTATCGACGATTAAAAGGGCTGATGAAATTTGCGTATTACATGAAGGTCGTATTGTAGAACGCGGAAAACATGAAGATTTATTGGCTCTTAATGGTTACTACAAACGGTTGTATGATATGCAATCGTTTTAATAGGAAATTATTAGTTAGTAGAAAGTAATCAGTGATACCTGAAGATAAGAAACTATTGAAGAACCTCAAAATTGACGATTAATAAGAAGATGAGCCAATGAGCTTATTTAATCATCTACCGTCTCATTATCACATTTTAGAATTGACCGATTCCCTTTAGTCTTAATCTTTTTGGTTTTCATCAACTTATCCGATCCCTTCAGCCATTGGCTTATCTTCTGTGTCGGCTAATTCATCGCGCAGACTGTTTATTTCGTCTGGGAGTATCTCTTCTATTTCAGCCATCCCGCTTGTTGGTAATGTGGGATCATTATCAATAGATTGTGGGATATTTTGTTCTTCTACTGCTTGTGTTGCGCAATGAAAAATACGTCCAGGAAATAGTTCTACCCATCGAACATTATGTGTGGCAACGATTACCGTTGTGCCGGCTTGATGAATTTCGTGCAGCAACGCCATAAGTTTTTCCCCCGTTTCACTATCCACATTGCCGGTTGGTTCATCAGCCAAAATCAGTTCAGGTGAATTAAGAAGTGCCCGTGCAATGACAACGCGTTGTTGTTCACCTCCGGATAGTTGATGTGGAAACTTGTTCTTTGCATGCTCCATCCCCACTTGTTGCAATACTTCGATCACTTGAGCTGCTATCTCTTGTTTGTTTTTCCATCCGGTGGCTTTGAGTACGAACACGAGGTTGTTGTACACTGAGCGATCGGCAAGTAGTTGGAAATCTTGGAAAATAATACCTATTTTCCGTCGCAGAAAAGGAATTTGGCGCCGTTTAATTTTGCGAAGGTCATAGTCGAAAATGTGTGCTGTTCCTGTTTTGATAGGAATCTCCACGTATAATGATTTTAAGAGCGAACTCTTTCCGCTACCTACCTTTCCCAAAAGATAAATAAATTCACCTTGCGCAATATTCCACTGAACATGTTGAAGAATCACTGATTCTCCCTGACAAATATCAACGTCATGATAACGGATCAAATAATTTTCTTCCATAAGAATTTTGGCTGACAGTTTCTATTGAGATATCTTTATTCGGCTGGTTATTATCGAATTGATTTATTTTCAAAAACAAGTATTAGTCAAGTCGTGATACGTTGTAACGCGTGTTTCATCCAACGCGGTACAAAGTTACACTATTTTTGTTACAATCGTCAGCGACGTTAAGCGGTGCTGACATCTCTTTGTGGGGTTAGTTCGATTTTTTTTGGTGGGTATTATGAACATTCGTTGAGGTTGTTCATCAAAAACAAGCCTCAAAATGAGGAAAATAAAAAGTTGAAAAGAGCGTGCAGTGATGTTTGAGAAAATACGAAGAGTTCGATCAATAAAGTAAATTAGTTAACCGTTTGTTAAGTGTTTTGTAAATAATATGTTACATGTGCTGTTTGTCATAATAAAGGGCAGCAGCTCCAAGCACACCACATGCTTCAAGTCCTGACACGACCACCTTAAAACGCTCCAGTGATTTTTGATACGTAAATGTGTGAATGCGTTGCCACATTGGTTTCTGAAACAGAGAATAGGCATTACGTATGGATCCTCCAAGAATAATCAATTCAGTGTCGTAAGCATACAGGATCATTTTTATGACATTCCCCAGATGCATCCCAAACTCTTCAAAAACAGCTATTGCCTGTTGGCTACCTGCCTGCGCTTCTTGAAAGAATGTTTCTCCTGTCTTGTGATAAACATTACGAAAAAACTGACCACTGGCAAAGTATTCGTAGTTGTGATCCAGATAATCCACCTCGCCAAATTCCCCTGCACCACAATTTACTCCTTCATACAGCTTATCGTTGATAATGATACCCGATCCCAAGCCGGTGCCGATAGTCAATCCAATCATGGAATGCACTTGTCTGCCCTGCCCAAAATATTTTTCGCCCAACGCAAAACAGTTTGCATCATTATTTACGAATACCGGAATATGATAGCGCTCCTCCATCAGGTTTTTCAAGGCGACCTCCTTCCATGATGGAATATTCTGGACATCATATACAATTCCTTTTTCTACATCTACCACACTAGGGACCCCAATGCCAATTGCCTTGGTTGATTCACTTACAAGAGCATCAACCTGCTGATACAACGTGGCTAAAACTTCTTCCACGGTACCGGTGGACGGGATGAGTCCTGAAACGAGACGCGTAATTGTTCTTTCATTTATTATTCCGGCACGTATTTGTGTGCCGCCCAAGTCAATTCCTATTACTTGCTGATTATCCATATATGTATGGGTTAAAAAAATATATCCTTTATTCTGAGAGTTCCTACTCTTCTGCAGATTCATTCTTTAATTGCTTTCGAGCTTGCTGAATCGTCTTATTCAAGATAATCGGTCGTGCCCAGAAGCCAACGCTGAGAATGTATCCGAGTGTCAAATATAAGAAAAGCATGCCAAAGCGTAACCCTAAATGATCCCCTATCCAACCAATAATAAGCGGAATGATCGCACCCCCGATAACACCAGTCAATAAA
>JAJZHJ010000165.1 GCA_021804525.1 Bacteroidota bacterium
TTGCATCGGACTCTTTTGTGCTGGTGGGGATATTTGTATGATTGAGCCAGTGATTGATAATGGTTTGATGGTTTGTGAATTGCCAGATATAGTTGTCGAAACTGCCGAATTCTTTTTGCAATTTTAGGAATGCTTGTGCATTGCTGACGGTAGCCCTTATTTTCATTTGGTTTCGGATGATGCCACTATCTTGAATCAATTCCTGTATTTTATCTTCAGAATAGTTGGCTATAATGTTGGCATCAAAATTATCAAAGGTTTTTCTGAAATTATCACGTTTCTTTAAGATGGTTATCCAACTCAATCCAGCCTGAAAAGTATCTAAAATCAGAAACTCAAATAGTTTTGCATCATCGTGCAGCGGCACTCCCCATTCGGCATCGTGGTATGTTTTATTCCACTCATTATTGCTTGCCCATGGACATCTTATTTTTTCCATTGTGTGTAAAACTTTGATAAACAGGCATTATTATTTCTAAAACCAGATGTCGTTTCTCTTTTATGTTTTCACATATTCTTATTAAACGGCAAAGTAAGCTTCTAATTCTTTCAACGTGTCGGTGTTGGTTTGAAGGTCTTTCACCATATCTCCTTTTTCGAGCACCACAATGCGTTTGCATACTTCGGTGATGTGATTCAAATCGTGACTCGATATGAGCATGGTAATTTGTGATGCTGCCTGCAGGTCGTTGAGGAAACGTTTCAAACGGATTTGCGATGAAGGATCAAGGGCGGTGAAAGGTTCGTCGAGAATTAATAGTTTTGGTTCTCCAAGTAAAGCTGCAGCAATGCCGATCTTCTTTTGGTTTCCTTTTGAGAAGTCGCGAATCATCTTTTTGGTTCCCAATATTTCACCATTGAAAAAATCCTGCATCGACTCCATAAAGAGTGTGATATCACCTTCCGACTTCAGATATAGTTTACCTACAAAATTGAAATATTCCCTCGGTGTCAGGAAGTCGATGAGAAACCCTTCGTCGAGAAACGAACCGGTGAAGGCTTTCCAATCGTCATTGCGTGCCACTTTTTGTCCATTTACTTGTACTCCTCCTGATGTTGCTTCAATCAGATCGAGAATCAAGCGGAAAAAGGTTGTTTTTCCCGCTCCGTTATTGCCTACCAATCCAAAACTCTCGCCTTTGGGAATGGTTAGTTGCGGAATATTCAACACGGTGATACCATTGTATGCTTTTTGGAGGTTAGATACTTCAATCATGAGCGTAAGATGTGTAATGTTGAAAATGTAAAAAAATGTGAGTGACGCTATTTGTCTTCTGCTTTTGAAAATGCGTATTTTATCTTAGTAAGTGTATTGGTTGGTTATTCTTGTTCCCGAAACCCTTCGGCTAATTTATATTTCCGACTGTTAAACTGGTTAATACAAACGGTAATTAATGGTTTTCGGAGTAAAATGCCGGTCAACCCCAATATCGAAACGGTCCATAATGCTACAGACAGGGAAGCAACCCATGACAGAATACCGACAAGCAACATCGGGAGAAACATAATAGGAAGCACAATCAAAAAACTTTTATACGTGGTTCCCTGGTAATTCATAGCCGACGAACGTGACAAATCCACACGTTTTGTATTGAATGTTGAGAAAAACAGCAGCAGAAAAACATTGACTCCCGAATTGAAAAAGAAAGCGGCTATGTGCATGTAAATAATCTTCGATCCGAAAAGGAAATAGGGGGTTGTCAATACAAAACAAAGAATGTTGAAAGCCATCATCAAATAATAATTAGCAGTCACATATGAGCGGACAGGAATGTTTTTTGTCATCAAACTATCGAAATGATTGCTATCCCAGCTTATAGCCCATTGTCCATACATCAACATCAAAATGCCGGTCATAAACACAGCAATAAAAAAAAGCATTCCATCCCCATTGGAATGATGCGTGTAGAAAAGGAGTCCATAGAACAAAAAAATTACGGAAGTTAAAAGAATAGTCCTAGTTCGCTTATGTCTCAACATGAGTTTTATTTGAAGTGAGATTAGTTCGCCTACGATACCGAAGCGATTTAAAAAGGAGAAGTCGGCTGTTGATATCTTTGCACCTTTCAGTTTTTGATTAAATTGTTCAGGGTAAAAGTTTTTGTAAAAGAATCGTTTGTTCCATCCAAAAGCCAACATAACAGCTACCAATGGAATAAACAGTCCGAAGCGATTAAGGATAATCCATCCAAAACATTTTTGGGAAACAACAAAGAATGAAAAGAGCTTGAAGTATTCTAATGCTGCAATGCTTGCGAAAACAATGAATATTGCCAAAAATGCAAAAACGCTGGATCCAAATTTACGTTTAAGAAAGGCTGCCGTTAGTGAATCGAACCAGATGATAAACACAAAACTCAATACAAACCGAAAAGCAATAATGCCACTGTAATATCCGGCTACCGACTTTATGGCAAACGGCATAATTACTAACAAGGTAAAGTAATTGATGGGAGCAAATATTGGTTTTATTAAGATGAAATTGACTAAAGTGGAACGTTTAATAGGTAGTGTTTGATAAAGAGGCAGGTTAAACGTATTGAGTTGCTGCAAGAGGAAACGAATAGTCAATGCACCTAATATTAGGTAGAACATAGCCCCGTTAACTATTTCCATCGGAGTGAGTGATGTAGATACTTTCTCAAGTATTGAATTCAACGAAAATCCCAAAAACAGGAAAACTACGATAATATACACGGCAAAGATGCCCAGAAACAAGTTTGCTACTATATTTTTATAGAATCCGCGCGATCGGATACTTTTCTTCCACTCTTGTTTTATTAAATCAAGAATCAACATAACTATATTTTTACATCTTTTGAAAAGGCAAAGATAAATAAAATCATGGCATAATAGAAAAATAAGCAGAATTTATTTCACATATTCAAGCTGTTGTAGTCAATTTAAATTTGGTCACACAAAAAAATATTTGAGTTTTGATTCGAGATAAATAGCTCCAATGTAAAGTGATGTCATTATTTGCCTTATCTTATCTATGCAGAAAAAATAATCGTTTTGTAGTTACAAATAACAACTTGAATATGGAATTTATCAAAACAATGATTATCCATACCAAAGTGCGAATGGAGGAAGTTGTTTGTGTATTTTTATTTACCTTTGGTGCATGTTTTTCTTTTTGATATGGGAATGATTTCATGTATATAAAAACAGCCGCCGTTGTGTTACATCGGCTTCCTTATGGCGATAGCTCCTCAATTATTGCGTTCTATACTGCTGAAAAGGGGCGCATTGATTGTATGGTATATGGCATGAAAGGGTCTAAAGCAGGCTTTAAACGTGCGTTGATGGAGCCATTGAGTTTATTAGAATTGGAATTGGAAATTCTTCCCGGCCGAGACCTACATCGGGTTGTTGAAGCAAAATCATATCCAACAATCACGTTTTTGGCTACTCATCCTGTTAAAAGTGCATTGGCGTTTTTCATTGCAGAGTGTCTATATCGTATTTTTCGTGAAGCACAAGTCGATAGAGCTTTATATGCATTTTTGGAGGATTCAATCTCCACGTTAAGCGGAGTAGAAGCAGGATTTGCCAATTTTCATTTAGTGTTTTTGCTGCAAATGACACGATTCTTAGGCTTTTATCCAAATTTGGAATCTGGTTTCCCTATTGCCTTTTTCGATATGGTGAATGGCATATTTACTCCTTCAAAACCGAACCATACATCATTTCTGAATCCGACAGAAAGCCAATTGCTTCAAAAATTGATACGTATGGATTATGCTAACATGAACTTGTTTGAATTTTCACGTCAAGAGCGTGTGTTGATTTTAGAGCAAATTTTGCATTATTATCGCATTCATTTACCCGAATTTGGGTCGATTCATTCTTTAGCTGTTTTATCAGAACTTTTTGATGCGTGATATTCTTATCTTTGCAAGTGCGTTTTATTCTATTTATAAATAGATTTATAGAATAATGGAATGTAACTAACTCCTAAAAATCAATATATGATGCCGGGATATATTCGTAAACCATTTACTTTCGACCGTGTGGTGCGTTTAGTATTGGGTTTGGCTATTTTGTTGGTGGTATATTTTCTCCTGAAAAGATTGAGTGGTGTGCTATTGCCTTTCTTTGTTGGTTGGCTTTTGGCTTACATGATTAACCCATTGGTGGATTTTTTTCAACACCGCTTGCGATTACGAAATCGTGCATTGTCAGTGTTTGTAACATTGTTAGTGTTGTTTGCCGTTTTTGCCGGAATAATTTTTTTACTTATCAATCCTGTATCGCAAGAAGTACAACACGCTGGTGATCTCATACAACGTTATTTAGTCGATCCGCAATCACAGGAATGGCATTTGACATTTCTCCCCGAAACGTGGCAAGTCTATCTTCAATCGCATTTTTCGTATCAAGAATTGGGAAAAATGTTGAGTAGCAACACATTTATGGAAACTTTCAGTAAAATACAACCACATTTTATCAATTTCCTATCAGGGACGTTGCAATTTTTATTGAGTTTGATCGTCGTATTTGTAATTTTTTTGTACGTAATTTTTATATTAGTTGATTATGAAAGAATTACAAATGGATGGAGTAAAATGATTCCACTACACTATCGGTCATTTTTTGAAGGTTTGTTTGACGATTTAACGCAAGGCATGAATCGCTATTTTCGTGGA
>JAJZHJ010000166.1 GCA_021804525.1 Bacteroidota bacterium
ATGATGGGAAAGGCTGCCTCAATTTATTTTTGAGACAGCCTTTTCTGTTTTATTTTGTATTTGCCAGGAAATAACACATGCACAAGAGCCAAACTCAATTATTGAAAAACAGCGAAAGCAGGGAAGACTGAACAGTCGTCCTATTTCTCTTTTTCTTATGAAGCAATGTGTGTATTTTTGAATGGACGGGTGCAGAATCTTGTTGTTCTGATTCATCAAACAAGCGATGTTCCTGCTGAGCAGTTTCCGGTTCAATTTCAATTTTAATCTCTTCTGAAACAACAATCTTCTGAAGCTCTGTTTGAGGCTTCGGAAGATCGTCAGCAGGTGTCAACAACGCTTCTCCACGTCGATAATAATAAATCACTCCCCATGATTTACAGGTTTCAAGACGTTGATATGGTGGAAGTGATAGAAATCGAGTTTCAATCTGGTTCCAAATGTCAGCAATCAGTGTATCAACCGCTTCTCGCATTGAATTCACCTGAGCTGCGTAACGCTGGGTATTTTGTTGCAATGAGAGTTGATTCAACCGATATTCTTTGAAAATATCATAATGCACATTTACTTTGGCAATAGTCGGATTGTAAAGCGGCGTTCCACCTAAACGAATGCGTTTAGCTTCTCCTTCCATGATATATGCACCTGCTTCAACTAAAGCATCGGCGGATGACAAATTTGGCATGGAATATGCATCTTCGGGCAAATGATATAATTGCTTTATTTCCGCTTTAATCTCGCCACGGATGATAGACATGTTTAGCACTTGGATGAAATGAGATAGATAAAGTTTGGCATTCTGAAATACCTCTTGAAAATCTTTGTTTGAATTTATTTGGCGTTCGTACATCTGCTGATAAAGCGAAATAGCATGTTCAAAGTTTTGCAACAACGTTTTGGCATCAAGCTGGGATTTATACGAAACGACAGAATCGTCTTGTTGGGTTGCAGATGCCCCGAGTATGGCACGAAGTGTGCGAAGGCGTGCTTGATCGGTATTGGGTAATCTTCTGTAAGGCATGGGGAGGAGTGCGATTAGAGGTTGTTATGTTTGGCGTTGCATAAGCGAAGAGGCATACCCAATGAGGGTTGCTTTGCGCGATTCAGGCAGTGAAAGTGCACCGAGAGCAGCAAAAGCACGCGCATGAAAACTCATAATCTGACGTTCACAGAGTGCTTTTATTTTCAACGTATTGTATATTTCTGTCACCGCTTGAATTTTCTCTTGAGGCTGTTGATTATCTGTATTCAACCAATGAAAAAGCGTGTCTTTTAATGTGTCGGTAGCCATATTCATAGCCGAGATAAGTAGAAAGGTCTTTTTGTTCGACACAATATCTCCGCCAATATTTTTCCCAAAGGTGTTCGCGTCACCATACACATCGAGCAAATCATCCTGCAACTGAAAAGCTAATCCCAACGAAGAGCCGAATTCGTAGAGCAATTGTGCTTCCTGATCTGTCGCACCGCCAATCCAAGCGCCAATCTGAAGACTAGCAGCCAATAAAACGGCTGTCTTCAGGCGAATCATTTCAAGATATTCTTCTTGTGTTACCTCGATTTTTCTCTCGAAATCCATGTCCAATTGTTGTCCCTCACAAACTTCGATGGCGGTTTGAGAAAAACGTTGCAAGATTTTGGGGAGAAGCAATGCAGGCACTTGTGCCAAATGTTGATATGCCTGTATTTGCATGGTATCGCCTGAGAGGATGGCTACATTGTCACACCATTTTCGATGTACCGTAAGTTGGCATCGTCTTTTATCGGCGTTATCCATGATATCGTCATGCACCAACGTGAAATTGTGAAATATCTCAACCCCCAACGCCGCTTCAATCGCCGGTTCTACCTCATCCGAAAAGAGGTTGCACGCCATCAAAGCAAGTGTTGGTCGCAATCTTTTTCCACCTAACGAAAGAACATAGCGGATCGGCTGGTACAAATCGGCTGGTACAGTTGGATAAGAAATAGACTCAATCTTCTGATTGATAATTTTTTGAATTTCGATGGCTGTCAACATATATTTCACGATAAAGACAATAGCGAAAGTACAAGAAAAAAGCGAAAAAGAGACAAAAGGTTTGTTGACAGCGAAAATTTAACCTTTGACATGCAAATCAAACCTTATTGCGTTCTCGTCTCAATACAAACAGATGGAAGAGGCAGTCGAAAACACAAAAAGCAAAGCAGAAGTAGAAAAACATTTCTTTTTACTGAAAACCATTTTCCATTTTAAGCAAACATCGCTACATTTGTGTGCATAAAAACACAAATTTTGTTTATACGATGTTAGTCAAAACCTTTGGAGCTGCTGTTCATGGCATTCATGCAACGATTGTGACCATTGAAGTCAATGTATCGCGAGGCATTCGGTTTCTATTGGTAGGATTGCCCGACAACGCCGTCAGGGAAAGCCAGCAACGCATTATTTCGGCGCTGCAAGTGAATAAGATTGAATTCCCCCGTCATCAAGTCGTGATCAACATGGCGCCGGCAGATATTCGCAAAGAAGGATCGGCCTACGATCTGCCGTTGGCTATTGGCATCTTAGCTGCTTCGAAAACCATTCATTGCAACGAATTAGACAACTACCTCATCATGGGTGAACTCTCTTTGGACGGGACGTTGCAACCGGTAAAAGGAATGCTGCCCATTGCCATTAAAGCCCGCGAAGAAGGATTCAAGGGGATGATTGTGCCCAAACAAAATGCACGCGAAGCTGCCGTAGTCAACAACATCTCTATCTACGGAGCAGAAACCATCAAAGAGGTGCTCGATTTTTTGAATGGAGAAAAACTGATTGAACCAACCGTGGTGGATACGCGTCAGGAATTTTTGGAACAAATCGGTCATTTTGAAGCTGATTTTGCTGATGTGAAAGGACAGGAAAGTGTGAAGCGCGCCATTGAAGTTGCTGCTGCAGGCGGACATAATTTGATCATGGTTGGCCCTCCTGGTGCAGGCAAATCGATGATGGCGCAACGCATTCCCTCCATTCTGCCGCCCCTTTCGCTGCACGAAGCGCTCGAAACCACCAAAATACATTCAGTAGCAGGAAAAATGAGCATGAACGTCTCGCTGTTGGCACAACGACCTTTTCGCAATCCGCATCATACCATTTCCGATGTTGCCTTGGTGGGTGGCGGCACCTTTCCGCAGCCGGGAGAGATTTCGTTGGCACACAACGGCGTGCTCTTTTTAGATGAGTTGCCGGAGTTCAAACGTAGTGTTCTCGAAGTGTTGAGGCAACCTTTGGAAGAGCGAAAGATATGCATTTCACGAGCAAAGTTTGCCATTGAATATCCCGCCAGTTTCATGCTGGTTGCCTCGATGAACCCTTGTCCATGCGGCTATCACAACCATCCCGACAGGGAATGTGTCTGTTCGCCGGGAGCCATTCAAAAATACTTGGGGCGCATTTCCGGTCCATTGTTAGATCGCATTGACATTCAGATTGAAATTGTGCCCGTTCCTTTCGATAAGCTTGCAAGCGCTTCTCATCCGGAACCCAGCATTGCCATTCGAGATCGCGTGATGAAAGCGCGGCAAATTCAGGAAGAACGTTTCAAGGAGTTGAACGGTGTCTATTGCAATGCCCAAATGAGTTCTAAGCAGTTGCGCCAATATGCCGTAATCGATGCAGCGGGAATGGCTTTGTTGAAAAACGCCATGCAGCGATTCAATCTGTCAGCAAGAGCGTATGATCGTATTTTAAAGGTTTCGCGCACCATTGCCGACCTCGATGGCAACGAAAAGGTTCTGGTGCATCACGTGGCCGAAGCCATCAACTACCGCAATCTCGATCGCGATGGCTGGGGCGGTTAAGAAAAGAGTTTTGCAACCGCAAAAGCAGCTGCCGCAGCCAACGCACCAATCACCATCACTTTCAAGGCACCGACGAAAAGAGGCTGTCTCGTCACTTTGCTCTTGAAATAACCAAACACAAACAAACACACCAACGTGACGACTGCCGAAATATGCAGCCCTTCGGTTGGCGTAGCTGTGAAAAAATAGGGTGAGAGTGGGATCATGCCGCCTACCACGTAACTCAAGCCGATAGTAACAGCACTCTTTGAAGCGCGGTTCGGGTCAGGTTCTTCAAGTCCCAACTCATATTTCATCATAAAGTCGACCCACTTCGTTTTGTCTTTCGACAGCTCCTCGGCCAACAATGTCTGAAACTCATCGCTAAAGCCATATCCGGCAAAGATCTCCTTGATCTCTTCTTTCTCTTTATCGGGGATATGTTCCACTTCGTACTCCTCCTTAGCCTTCTCCGACTTGTAGTGATCCCACTCGGTTTTGCCGGCAAGATAGCCGCCCAACCCCATGGCGATACAACCGGCAATGACTTCGGCAATGCCGGCAGTGGTGACAATATGATTGCTTGCAACGGCGCTACTGACACCTGCTGCCAAGGCAAAAGGAACGGTCAATCCGTCGCTCATACCGATCACAACGTCGGTAATAAAGTCGGAGTTCTTTACATGATCTTCGGGATGAATCATAACAATTACGAATGAATAAACGGGGAATAAATACCTAATTCTTCTGCAAAGTTATGTAAAAAGCCGGAACAGACAAAGAGAGGAGACTTGTAGTTTACTTCCCGAATGACTCGAAATCATTCGGGAAGTTGCTACATCA
>JAJZHJ010000167.1 GCA_021804525.1 Bacteroidota bacterium
TGTTAACAATATGATGATACGTTGTTTCAATGGTTTGATTTAATTCAATTTGTCAAATAATTCCATTAAATGCTCCAGTTCTTCATCTGAGCGAAAGGAAAATGTGATTTTCCCTTTCCCTTTGTCGTTGCAGCTAAATTTCACCGGAATGCCCAATCGCTCGTTCAATTGTTTCTCAATTTGAACGTGTTCTTGAGGAAGAGGCATTTTGGCACTAGGCTCATTATCCTTGTTTTCATCAATGTTGCGAACCAATTCTTCTACTTTACGAACGGATAAATGATTCTTGAGGATTTGTTCATATATAGCTAATTGCTTTGCTGGATTTTCTACCGTGATAAGTGCACGAGCATGTCCCATATCGATTTGTTTGTCTTTAATCGCCATTTGAATTTCAGCCGGCAACCGAAGGAGGCGCAGATAATTTGCCACAGTGGCACGTTTTTTCCCGACACGTTCGCTTAGTCGCTCTTGTGTCATTTTATATTCTTCTTGCAGTCTTTGAAAGGTTAAAGCAATTTCAATGGCATTTAAATCCTCGCGTTGGAGATTTTCGATTAATGCCATCTCCATCACCAAATCGTCTGCAGCTGTTTTGATGTAAGCAGGAATGGTTGTTAATCCGGCTAGTTTGGATGCGCGATAACGACGTTCACCGGCAATGATTTCATATTTTTCTTCGTTTATCTTCCGTAGCGTAATGGGTTGAATGATCCCTATTTCTCTAATAGAAGCTGCTAATTCGACCAATGCTTCTTCGTCAAAGTGAGTACGTGGTTGATGTGGATTGGGATGAATCTGATGAATCTCGATTTCATTAATCGACGAAGAGCCGCTTGTTGAAATCGGCTCTGTATCAATGAGTGCGCTTAATCCACGACCCAAAGCATGTTTTTGTACCATAGTGTTCGTTTTATTTAATGCTTTTCTTCTGTCGATAGTGGTTGTTTGTCGATGAGTTCTTTGGCTAAATCCAAATAGTTTTGAGTCCCTTTCGATTCTTTGTCATATAGAATTACCGGTTTTCCGTGACTGGGTGCTTCGCTTAGTTTCACATTCCGTTGAATGACTGTGGTAAAGACTAAGTTGCCAAAATGCTTTTGTACTTCGTGATATACCTGATTGGCAAGTCGCAATCGATTGTCGTACATAGTGAGCAACAAGCCTTCAATGGCCAATTCAGGATTAAGTCTTGTTTTGATTATTTTTATGGTATTCAATAATTTACTGATCCCTTCCAATGCAAAATATTCGCATTGAACGGGAATAATCACCGAGTCGGATGCCGTGAGTGCATTCACCGTGATTAATCCCAATGAAGGCAAACAATCTATTAAAATATAGTCGTAGTTCTCTTTCAGAGGCTGCAACTGACGACGCATGATTTTTTCGCGTTCGTCTATCTCGAGCATTTCAATTTCAGCTCCCACCAAATCGATATGTGATGGAATGATAAATAAGTTGGGAATATCGGTGGCAATGATGGCTTCGTCAGGCCGGATTTCTTCTACCAAACATTCGTAGATGCTGTTCTTTACTGAGCGGACATCGACTCCCAATCCCGAAGAAGCATTTGCCTGAGGATCCGCATCAACCAACAACACTTTTTTATTGAGTGTTGCTAACGAAGCTGCCAAATTGATGGCGGTGGTGGTTTTCCCTACGCCTCCCTTTTGATTTGCTAATGCAATTATTTTCCCCATAATTTTCTATTAATATTCAATCTCCAATGTTTGCTTTCAAAGAAATTTCTTTTTATGACTCCATTACAGTTTCAATTTTAGCAATGATATGTTCGGCATCAATCGCTGTCAAACATTCGTATGTGCCAAACCGGCACGGCTTATTGCCAAAAATGGAGCAAGGGCGACAAGCCAATTCGCGCTGAATGATCAGTTCTTCCGATTGATTGAGTCCATAAAATCCGGCATAAGGGTGGGTGGCTCCCCAAATCGAAAGTACAGGTACTGCAACCAATGACGCTAAATGCATATTGGCAGAATCCATTGTCACCATGATGTCTAAGCGTTTCATCAACATCACTTCTTCATCTATTTCAAACCGATTGGCTATCGATAGAACATTCGAAAAAGATTCTGCCCACTTTTGTAGTTGAGTTCCTTCTGTTTTGCCTGCACCAAACAAAAACAACGTTGTATCTCCTTTTCTGCTAAAATAGACAATCACTTTTTCCAATATGTCGGCAGGTAATTGTTTCCCTTTGTGTTGTGCAAAAGGCGCAATGCCAATCCATTTTCCCAGCTTCTTACCAAAGAACAAATCAAGCTCTCTGTTAATCGGTTTTGATGTGATATTGAACGAGAAATTGTGTAAATCGACTTCTTTTAGTCTTAATGATTCAAATACCGCTTTGTATCGTTCTGTTGTTGGTGTCAAAGGAAGTGTGTTTTGATATCCTTTTTCTATCAATTTTTTTTTATCGGATCTACCTTTATTTATTACCACCACTTGTTTGCCACAAATCCTAAATAAAGTACGTAATACTTTAGTACGCAATATATCATGTAAATCGGCTAAGGCATCAACCTTAAGATGCTGCAATTCCCTGAAAAGCCTCCAAATGCCAATCCATCCTTTGTGTCTCCCCTTTTTGTCGAATGCAATAAACGTCAGATTGGGTAGTTCACGAAACAATGGTGCAACCATTGGCAGCGATACCATGTAAAAGTGGTGTTCTGGATTTTGAATGGCCATTTCACGCACTACGGGAATAGCGATAGCAACATCTCCTAAAGCCGATAATCGAGTGATGACTATTTGCACTACTTAGATTCTTTATAAGATGATAGACAAATTTGAGATGATTTAATCAGCTATTCATTTAATACTTCCTCAATAGCGTTGTGTTATTTTCCCTGATACAACACTGGATTGAGCGCCGGATCATTGTACATTTTCATTTGTTTATAGACTTTCATCCACTTTTTCCCCTGCTCAATGTCATGTAACAGTTGATCGATAGCCGTTGACAAATCTTGCTTCTGCTCTAAAAGCACGTATAATTTTTTTTCACATGCAATCCTATGTTCAAGCGTTGCCTCTTGCCGTTCGGTTTCTTGCTGCATGTGATAAATTTTTAGTATCAAAATAGATAACCGATCAATTGCCCATGCAGGACTTTCCGTGTTGATGGTTGCATCTGTTAAATGGGGAATGTCGTGATATTGTTCCCAAAAATAGGAATCGATCAGCTCCACCAAATCCGTACGTTCCTGATTCGAGTGATCTATACGTCGTTTAATGGCTAACGCTACCACCGGATCAATCGTAGGATTTCGAATAATATCTTCTAAATGCCATTGCACAGCATCTATCCAGTTCTTCTTAAATAAATGATATTCAATAGTATGATCTGGATAGAACAATGGCATTGCAGTATCAACGTCATTCGTTTCATGATATTTTGCCGTGGCAGCCTCAAAAATCTCGGCACAAAGTGTACTAAACATAGTCTATATTATCGACACGCAGCAATTAAAACGACGAAAACATCTTTATTTCGTTGTGTATTGGTTGCGTGCTATTATATGAATTAATATTTATAATGATCAGGTTTGTATGGTCCTTCTTTTGCAACTCCGATGTAAGCTGCTTGTTCCGAAGTAAGTTCTGTCAGTTTAACTCCCAGCTTATCCAAATGGAGGCGGGCAACTTCTTCGTCAAGCTTTTTCGGCAATCGATAAACATTTATTTCGTATGGGTGCGTATATAATTCGATTTGTGCTAAAGTTTGATTAGAGAATGAATTACTCATTACAAACGAAGGATGACCTGTGGCACAGCCTAAGTTTACCAAACGTCCGTCAGCTAATAAGAGAACAAAATGACCGTCAGGAAAAATATATTTATCCACTTGGGGTTTAATATTTTCGTGCACGATGCCTGGGAATGTTTTTAATTTTTCTACTTGAATCTCGTTGTCAAAATGGCCAATATTGCATACAATGGCACCACTTTTCATCTTTTCGAGGTGCTCAATGCGAATAATATCACGATTTCCGGTGGTGGTGACGTAGATATCACCTTCAGGCAGGGCATCTTCAACTGTAGTCACTTGAAATCCTTCCATTGCAGCCTGAAGCGCACAAATAGGATCAATTTCAGTGACAATGACCCGTGCACCATACGAACGCATAGAGTGTGCCGATCCTTTTCCTACATCACCATAACCGCAAACAACTACAATTTTTCCGGCTAACATGATATCAGTTGCTCTTTTGATCCCGTCAGCCAATGATTCGCGACATCCGTAAAGGTTGTCAAATTTCGATTTGGTGACTGAATCGTTCACATTGAAGGCAGGAAATAGCAATTTGCCTTCTTCCAACATTTGATAAAGACGGTGTACGCCGGTTGTGGTTTCTTCCGAAACGCCACGAATCTCGGGTAACATGCGTGTCCACAAAGTATTGTCGTGTTGCAAGAGTTGTTTTAAGATGGTTACAAGTTGGCGCTCGTCTTCACCTTCGGTAGGTTGATCGAGTATTGAGGCCTGTTTTTCGGCATCTAATCCTTTGTGAATCATTAATGTGGCATCACCGCCATCATCCACTATAAGGTTTGGGCCTTTATTTCCCTCGAAAGTTAGCGCTTGCAGGGTGCACCACCAATACTCTTCTAAT
>JAJZHJ010000168.1 GCA_021804525.1 Bacteroidota bacterium
ATAGTGTTTGAAGAAATCCTTTTTGTTAACCAGAAGGCTATCAACAATTGTCACCAATTCAACATGTTTGATCATAAAGGCGCCTAATTTTGCTTTCACCAGCAATGCCGAGTATTTTTTTGATTCCGCAGCTGAAATGGTGGGTAATGCCAGATATTCTTGAATGGTAGTTACGGCTTCATCAAAGTAGTATAGATGGAAATAGAGATCGCACAATTCAGGATAAGCAGCTGAAAACTTTTTGGTTGTCGCTTTTTGTAAATAAGGTAAGGATGCTTCTTGGTGGCCGCTTTTTGCCAGGCTCATCCCGTATCCATAATTGAGCTTGGCATCATACGGCCTCCTTTTCAATAACGATTGAAAAAGTTTTGCAGCTTCCGAGTAGTGTTGTTGATTATATAGAATTTGAGCAGTTTTCAATGTTTGTCCAACTAATGAAAATGACAATGCGAAAATTATCAGTAAGATACAATGCTTCTTCATAGAGCAAATTGGTTTAAAATATAGTCGATGAGAATAGTACAAAAATAAGTATAAATTTCCACTTTAGCGAAGGAATATCATTTTCTTATCTTGAAAATTGTTTTTCGGCTTGTTTCATGATGGTGTTAATAGAAAAAATAAAAGGGATAAAAAAGCTGATTCGCATAACAATTAAGCATGAATTTTGTTTTCTCGTCCGTAAATAAAGCATATCTTTGTAATCAAATTTTGAACACTTTTTTGTATGGAAACGCCTAATTGGTCTCAGCTTTCATTTGGCTATATGCCTACAGATTATAACATTCGTTGTGCTTACCAGAATGGTAAATGGGGAAATCTTGAAGTTACTTCCGACACAACTATTCCCATGCACATGGCCGCAACAAGTTTGCATTACGGACAAGAGGCTTTCGAAGGATTGAAGGCTTTTATGGGTAAAGATGGAAAAATTCGTATTTTTCGGCCTGATGAAAATGCGAAACGCTTGCAATCGACTTGCGATGGTATTATGATGCCTAAGATATCGACGGAATTGTTTCTCGAAGCAGTCGTTAAAGCAGTTATATTAAACAAACGTTTTGTGCCTCCTTATGGTTCAGGAGCTTCGCTTTACATCCGTCCTTTGTTGATTGGAACTTCTCCGCAAGTAGGTGTGAAACCAGCTGATGAATACCTGTTCTTGATCTTTGTAACGCCCGTTGGCCCCTATTTCAAAGAAGGATTTAAACCAACACCAATGGTAATTCTTCGTCAATATGACCGTGCAGCACCATTAGGAACAGGAACTTATAAAATAGGTGGAAATTATGCTGCCAGTTTAGTTGCCGGTGAAAAAGCTCATGCAATGGGCTACTCGGCTGTGTTATATTTAGATGCAAAAGAGAAAAAATACGTGGATGAATGCGGTCCTGCAAATTTCTTTGGTATTAAAAACAATACCTACATTACCCCTGAATCGACTTCAATTCTGCCATCCATTACCAATAAAAGTTTAATGCAATTGGCTCGAGACATGGACATGAAGGTGGAACAGCGACGTATTCCGGTTGAAGAATTAAGCACTTTTGAAGAAGCGGGAGCTTGTGGTACAGCTGCCGTCATCAGTCCTATAATCCGTATTGATGATATTGTAGAAAATATTTCTTATCAGTTTAGTAAGAATGGAGAAGCAGGGCCAGTTTGTACCCGTTTATATGAAAAGTTACGTGCGATTCAAAATGGAGACGAGCCGGATGTTTATGGATGGAATGTTGTGATTGATTGATAAAAATAGGTTGGTTGTGTGCTTCAAAATAATTTTTGTGTAATGGCCGTTGCCTGTTAATTATTAAGCATAAGCTATTGTCTGTTTTGAGTGCAAGTTTCACTTGTTTTACTGAAAAAGAGCTAAGGAGCCAATCTATTAATTGTCCAGTTCCCATTTTTTAATTCAAACAATAATCGGTCATGTAATCGGTTGGAGCGTCCTTGCCAGAACTCGAATGTGGCTGGTCGAACAAGGTATCCTCCCCAGTGTGGTGGTTTGGGTACTTGGTCGCCAAATTTCTCTTTATAAAGGTTGAACTGATCTTCTAAATATTCATGAGACGGAATGATCTGGCTTTGAGGAGATGCCCAAGCTCCTAACTGACTATTAACAGGACGGGAGTGAAAATATAGGGTAGAAGTGGCTTCGTCTAATTTTTCAACGACACCTTCAATACGTACTTCTCTTTCTAAAGCCGACCAAAAGAATAATAACGCTACTTGATTATTTTCAGCAATCTGTTGAGCTTTGTGCCCTGCATAATTGGTGTAAAACACAAATCCATCCGATGTAACTTCTTTGAGCAAAACCATGCGAGAGTGTGGCTGTAAATCTTTACCAACCGTAGAAAGTGCCATTGCGGTTGGCTCTGATTGATCGCTTTCCGTTGCTTCGCGAAGCCATTTTGCGAACTGATCGAATGGATCACTGAGCATATTTTGCTCATCCAGACTGCCATACTCATAGTTTTTTCTAATATCGCGTAGCTTCATAATATTTGTTGAGTGTATTGAGTCAGTTTCCAATATGTATATCCCGGAACCCTAAGAAATAGAGCACACCATCCAATCCAATGGTCGAAATTGATTGTTGTGCATTGGCTTTTACCTTTGGTTTGGCATGAAAAGCAATGCCTAACCCAGCTAAGTCAAGCATCGGCAAATCATTGGCTCCGTCGCCAACAGCTATTACCTGTTCTAATTCGATTTTCTCGACTTGAGCAATTAGTTTCAACAACTCGGCTTTTCTTTTTCCGTCCACAATATCGCCCACATAATTTCCGGTCAGCTTGCTGTCAATTATTTCCAGTTCGTTGGCATACATATAGTCTACTTCGAAAAGTCGTTTCAGATAGTTTCCGAAATAGCTGAAACCGCCGGAAAGAATAGCTACTTTGAATCCGATTTTCTTTAGAATAGAAATTAATCGTTCGGCACCATCCATGATGGGAAGGTGTTTGGCAATATCTTCCAAAACGGATTCATCTAAGCCTTTCAATAAAGCTACCCGTTGCTTGAAACTCTCGCTGAAATCAATTTCGCCGCGCATGGCCGATTCGGTAATTGCCCTTACTTCGGCTCCAACACCTGCGCGTTCTGCCAATTCGTCAATTACTTCTGTTTTGATCAATGTGGAGTCCATGTCGAAACAAATCAACCTTCGATTGCGTCGGTACATGTCATCTTTTTGAAACGAAATATCGATACCCAACTCGGACGAATAACGCATAAATTGTGCTGAGAGTGCATTTTTATCATTCAGGGTTCCGCGTACCGATAATTCAACGCATGCACGTACTGAGTTTGAATCATTTACTTCTAAAGAAGGACGGCCTGTGAGGCGAATGATCGAGTCTATATTCAGATTTTGTTCCGAAACCACTTTTGTTACCATTGATAACTGTTTGGCTGTAATGACCTTTCCAAGCACCGTCACGATATAGCGGCTTTTCCCTTGTTGTGTTACCCAATTGTCGTACCGATCGATGGTTACTGGTGTGAACCGTACATTGACATTCAGTTCGGAGCACTTGAAAAGAATTTCTTTCAACACATTTCCAGAATCGGCGTTATCGGACATCTTGAAAAGAATGCCTAATGATAGTGTGTTGTGAATGTCTGCCTGACCAATATCCAGAATCGTAGCGTCATATTTTCCCAAGATACCTGTAATAGCAGTCGTGACCCCCGGTTTATCGTCACCGGAAATATTAATCAGAATAATTTCGCTGTTTGGCATACATTCAATTTTGTTTTCTTTTGCAAGTGCAGTAATTAATTGACAATGAATCTGTTTACTGGTTGAAGCTATCTTCACTAAGTTGTAAGGCAAAGGTACAACAATAACCTTTAGAGACAAAAATCAGTGATCAACCAATTGTGAATGGAAAAGGTTGAATGATTTTGAAATGGTTGTTTGTGTATTTTACATAATATTACAGAGTTAGAATGAATATATATTCTTAAACAGGACATTATACGCCAATTCATATTAAAAATCGAACAAGAGTTGTATCTTTGTCAAAAATCTATAGTATGCAATTGCATGTAAAAAACGAGACTTCCACCCTTAAAGTCGTTGTGTTGGGACAACCGGGGTCGATAGGCAAGAAGCCAACGCTTGATAAAACCTACGATGCAAAGTCGTATGAAACGATTTTGAAGGGAGAATATCCTACCGAGGAAGCGATTTTTAAAGAGATGAACGCTTTCGAGAAAGTGTTATTGAAATACGATGTACAGGTGTTTCGTCCGTGGATTCTGGAGAATTGCAATCAGGTTTTTGCCCGCGATGTAGGTTTTGTAATTGACGACAAAATAATCAATTCCAATATTATACCTGACCGAGAAGATGAAAAAGAGGCTTATGAAGTCATTTATGATCAGATTTCGTATAACAAAATTTATAATTTGCCGGAGAAAGCACACGTTGAGGGAGGTGATGTGGTGTTGTTTAATGATATGGTTTTCGTGGGCACTTACTTTGGTACGGATTATTCCCAGCTGAAAACAGCGCGGACAAACTTGTATGCTTTCAATTTTTTGAAAGAGCTTTGTCCAAATAAAACGCTGATCCCTCTGGAGCTTAAAAAAAATGATACTGATCCAAGGTTAGGGGTGTT
>JAJZHJ010000169.1 GCA_021804525.1 Bacteroidota bacterium
TTCTGGCTTTAGGCTTCCTCCCACAAAACTTCCATTGGTTTTCATCCACGTTGGAGCCGTCCAAGGAGTTGCAATAATCTTAATGGAAGGTTCAAGAGCAATAATTTTCTGAAGAATAGGGATTAAATCGGATTTTTCAGGATCAATACTGAAGTATTGTAAAGTAGTATCTGTTTGACCTGCCGAAACTTCATCATACGTAAAAGGCGAAGAACTCAAGTCAGAAGCTCCGATACTTATGCGCAAATAACTTACTCCAATATGAGTTGAATCGGTCAAAAATAATTCTTTTAATAATGCATCTTTGGTGGTTTCCGGGAGACTATTGATCAGCGATGCACTGACTCCGGTTAAAGCAAAACCAAAACCATCAATGGTTTGATAGGTTTGTGTCGTATCAACGTCAATGGTAGGATAGCCATTGGGAGTTGACGTGAAATTTAAAGCACTGTTTTTTTGTTGTTGAAACAAAACAGTCTTGTCTGCATTTGTCAACCAAAAAGAGACATCTGCATTAACAGGAGCTTTTATGGTATCTCCGGCATTCGGTATAATTTCATCAATATGGTTGTTATTCTTACACCCTGAAACTATATTGATGGATGCCAATGCTAAGAGTAAAATGAAACTCTTTTTAATACATTTATTCATCATGATTTTTTAAATGGATAGCAAAAACGATCCTATTTTACTTTTAATTATAAGCATCCAAAGTTTGTGAAACTTCGGATGCTCTAAAACTACATAAATCAACTAATACCCACCTAGCATTAAGCTTTGGTTATTCACAGCAAAACAATACTGGTCAAATTAAACAAACATGAAAGGTAAACAAGGAGAATCACACATCATCTCCCTGTTTACAAACACAATTATGCAAGCAACTTACTATTTCGCTTTCAATATTACATAATAGGCCGAGCTAACTTCCGATTGAACCGTCCTAAGCGACATTGAAGTATTTGTAATGCTTAGAATTTCAAATTGTGTTGTTCCGGTATAATAACCAAGCGAACCAGGTTTAGTGAAATTTATAATTACGCCTGTACTGTTAGCCGATGCAGTAGTACCAGAGAAAGTATAGCTTGCTGTATAAGTAGGCCAATACAATATCCAGTCATTCCCGTAACCGCCAAAGACACCCGTAGGAGGATTAACAAAATCACGTTTGAAATAATTGACGTTACCGAAAATCTTATTGTACGTCGAATCTATAAATTGACCTTGATTGGTAAAGGTATAAACGTTGGTGTACAATCCTGTTCCGGTTTTATCTCCAGGATTAGCAGCATACCAGTCCGGTGTATAAGATGTGTTTGGCCCAAGACCCATATTTCCAACAACTGTACTATCAACCATCCATCTTTTCCCCGTGGGTGAATCATTGGTTAACATAGCAAGAATTGCCGGATCAACATGATAAGCATAAAAAACTGTGATGCTGTCTACAAGAGATGCAGTAGGGGTAGCACCTGCGACACCATATGCCGTAATAGTTACGCCATATTTATTGACACCTGGAGTCTTTTTATTGTACGTATAGCGAATGGTGTCAGGCAAATTAGTCAGGAAAATAGGTGAAGACCCGTCGCCGAAATCCACTTTACAAGCTTCTGCGTTTTTCGCTGAAATATTAAAAAGAACGGTTCCGGAACCATCTCCATTGGGCATACTCGTCGATGTCCCAATAATCGTAGCAGCGATTTGAAGATCAGAAGGGGTTTGAAATGGGCCGAGTGAATAGTTTTCATTTTGGCACCCCACAAGCCCAATTACCAAAACTGCGCCCAATAGTAAAATCTTTATTTTAGTATTCATTGTGGTATAGTTTATGTTACCTCTTTAATTAAAATAGGCAAGTTATAATTTATAAAACCGTTTTAAGACAAGAGTAGAAAATAGGATCATCCCAACATTGGAAGAAGTGATTCGGATGATCCTATTTTCGTATTTAAAATTAATATCCTGGATTTTGAACCATTTTCGTATTTGTCAATTCAGACAAAGGAATCGGCAATATTTCATTTTTATTGGCTACGAAATTTTTTGAAAAGCCGTTTTCCATATGGTTCAGGACGCTTGGAGCATCACCCCAACGTACCAAATCAAAATAGCGTTCCCCTTCCGTTGCCAATTCCATACGACGTTCATACTTAATGGCACTCATCGTTACTGGGACTGATGGCAAACCTACTCTGGCTCTTACAGCATCGAGTAATGCCTGAGCACGAGGCAAATTAGTATTGGCCATCACCAAGGCTTCTGCTTCCATCAAATAGGTATCAGCCAAACGAATCAGAATCAAATCCCAATCAAAATTCAATTCTTTTTGTCCTACAGCGCCTGTATATTGAAGCAAAGGAGCATATTTGTACATAAAATACCCCGTAGCAGCATAACACTGGCTTTTAGCATACTTACATTGCCCAGCGGCTTGCAAACTATCCAAATTGATAATGGTATATTTATAACGGGGGTCATATTTACCATTTACAATCATAGCATCGTGCAAATCGGGAGTAATTGGATTAAAACTCCAACCTGACAAGAAATTAGGAGCGGTGCTGTTGCTTCCGGTCTGTGAATATCCTCTCGGGCCAACCATAATGCTATAGACATTGGATTTAAATTGACCCCAATTGCCCCAACCATAACTTTGAGAACTAGTTTTTTGAACTTCAAAAATGGATTCCGCATTAAATTTATTGTTTGGATTGAAAATGTCTCCATAGTTTGCCAACAAATGATACCCAAAACGGCTTGTTCCGCCAGGGGTGGTTCCATTTACATCAGCCAACTCTTTTGCAGCATCCGCCCATTTCTTTTCATACAAATAGACTTTCCCTAACAAAGCCTCAGCAGCTCCCTGTGTAGCACGTCCATTTTCAGCTGCTGGAACCGTTACCGGAAGATTCGGAATAGCTTCAGTCAAATCTTTTTCAATCTGAGCATACACTTGTGCTGGAGTTGACTGCGTAGCAGTATACATTTGAGACGTTGTTTGCGGAGTAGTGAACAATGGGACATTCCCAAACCAAACGACCAAACTAAAATAATAATAAGCGCGTAAAAATTTGGATTCAGCCGTATAAGTAGTTTTGTCCTGGTCGCTCAATCCTGGTACTCCGTCAATTTTAGAAAGAAGCAAATTACATTGTTTTACGCCAACAAAGTTTGTATTCCACATATCAACGGGCATATTAGCCGAGGTCAATTGAGTCATATTATTCATTGCTTGCCATTGGCTCATATCGGCTGGGCCTCCACCACCGGCAAAACAATCATCTGATGCAGAATTTTCAGGACCAAGGGGACTACAGTACGTATTTCCGGTTTCCGTATTTAATGCGCTATAAGCAGCTACTAATCCTGCATACGCTTCACTCGGGCTTGAATAATAATTCGATTCGAGCGACTCCCCTTTAGGGGTTACGTTCAAAAAAGAATCAGAGCAGGATGTAATTACTACGGCACTTAGCATAATTATTAGGCCGCTAAATAATTTATTGTGTTTCATTTCTTTGTATTTTTAATATTTTTCAATGTTATCTTTTATATGTCGAATTGTTCCAAAAATAAGGGGTTCAATTCAGACTTCCTTTTAGATTCCAACATTAACGCCAATCAAAAAGGTTCTGGCTTGAGGATAAATACCACGATCGATACCATAACTGCTACCACCTACTTCGGGATCATATCCGGTATATTTTGTGACAGTAAATAAATTACTTACACTTCCATAAATTCTAATACTACTAAATCCGATAGCATCCATCCACATTTTGGGTAAAGTATAGCCCACTTGAATAGTCTTAACACGGAAATAAGCCCCATTTTGCAAATAGAAGTTAGAAGGATTTCTAAAGTTACCATTAGGATCGCTAACTGACAATCTTGGATAATTACTATTGGGATTTGCTACCGTCCAAGCATTAACTGCTTCAATCGGGAAATTGGCAGTTGTAATATCAAGACGTCGGTAAGCTTGGAAAATCTTATTTCCCCAAACACCTTGTCCAAATACCATGAAGTCCCAGTTTTTATATCCAAAAGTTACCGTTGCACCGTATGTATAAGGAGCATAAGGAGATCCTAGGAATGTACGGTCTGCTTGGGTTATGGTGCCGTCATTGTTGAGATCTGCCCATTTAAAATCACCAGGTTTTGCATTAGGTTGGATCATATTCCCATTCTTATCCTTATAGTTATTTATGTCTGCTTGAGAATGGAATACGCCTATTTCTTTAAATCCATAAAACGCATTAAAAGGTTGACCAACAGCCGTACGTGTTAAAGGATAGGAAGAATTCTGGAAAGTGGCTCCACCATCCAAGTATTGTTTACCCTCACCCAAATAAGTAACCGTATTTTTGTTATACGCAAAATTCCCATTTACACTCAATCTGAAATCTTTGCCGAATTGTTTTTTATAACCTATCTCAATTTCGTACCCATTATTGGTTAAATCTCCTACATTAGACCATGGGTTAGCGGTATAACCTTCGTAAGCAGGAATTTGAACTTGCAACAGCATTCCGGTTGTTTTTTTGGAATAATAATCAAAAGAAACTGTAAGGCTTTTCAACAAGACAGCATCAAAACCACCATCAAATGAAGTG
>JAJZHJ010000170.1 GCA_021804525.1 Bacteroidota bacterium
TTTAGTCAGATCAAGTGACATAATGGCTACGATGGTTATCACAAATAAAATCAATGCAAATAAATTGCTTACCAGAAACCGTTTCATAATCACCAATTTAGAAGTTTCAAAATATCATTATTACTCTCACTATATTCTCACAAAATCAAAATATATAGCGCTAACGTTTCAAAAAGCATATGCAATAGCCAATCCTGCGTTTGTTGAACCAGGTAAGAAATTTCCTTTTGGATCTCGCAGTGAAGAAACATTAGGTTGGGCGGTCAAATGATCCTTCCCGTTCAATGAAATATCGATTAGTCCTTTATGTTTATTCATTGAGTTAGATGTGAAAGCCGCATCTAAAAAACTCCATACATAAGCAGCAGCCGCCGTTGCAAATCCGGCAGCAGCTAACGAGCGATTTCCGTTAGAAGACGCTATGGCTGCTATTCCCAGACTGCCATAAGTAACAGCAAGGAATCCTACGCCTTTAGCAACTTGGCCATTGTAAATTTGCCCTAACCCCGGTACTAACATAGATAAAGTACTTGAAAGCGCTGGGTCTTTACGATCGGAAAGATACATGGCTTGCAAATTCATATCCATGTTTGGAGTTAATCGTTGGATAAATGAGGGCATTGCTATGTCGTTTTGCATATTTTGAGGTACTACAACGTGTAAAGAGGGTATCTCTGCGGTTAAAGGCTTCAAGTCGAACATCTGTTGTGTGTTGAATTTCACCTGCGGTTTTGCAGGTTTCAACATGATAACGTTATTTCCATCTCTCAAAACAGGAATCTCTTTTGTTTGTGCAGAAATCGATACAGTAACAAACAAAATTGCAATGGGAAGTAAGATAGATTTCATGGCCGTAATATTTTATAACTTCACAAATTCATTCAATCCAAAATGAACAACGAATTACTTTGTTGATTTACTATTAAACAAAAACCGTGCCGCCAAAAAAAGTTTATCTAACTCCCAATAGATTTATTGCCATAAAACACAAAAAAACAATCAATTAAAGCAGATAAAAAAAATAGCAATTCGGAAGAATTGCTATTTTTAGACTTTATTCTATCAAAACAAAATGCTCAAAAACGAGCATGACTCATTTTTGAGCATCCTTATTTGTTATTTGATACTTTTGCATTTTTCGAACAAGTGCCATTCGCTCTATACCCAACAATTTAGCAGCCGCTGTTTGACTATAGTTTGCATGGCGCAAAGCTGCACGAATTAAATCCGCTTCATGGGCTTCCAAATTCAGATCATCATTTGTGTCTATATTTTCTCCAATGTCTTTTGTTTTGCCTGTGTCACTCCCTTTCACAGGGAAATCACTCACACTCAATAAGCCTCCTTTGTTTAAAATGATAGCTCGTTCTACCATATTTCTCAGTTCCCGCACATTACCGGGGAAAGGATATTTTATTAGAATATCAATGACATCTTCATGCAATGAAGGAGTCGATTTATTGAGCTTTTTTGAAATATCCTCCAAAAAAAAGAGTAACAACGGCTCAATATCTTCCACTCGTTCTCTCAACGGTGGGATATGGATGTGGAAAGTATTCAGACGATGCATCAAATCAAGTCGGAATTTTTTTTCTTCCACCAAATTATCTAACGGATTGTTTGTTGCCGAAATAATACGAAAATCAATATCAATAGGATGAGTGTCGCCCACTCGGGTAATTTTCTTTTCTTCAATGGCACGTAGCATTTTTGCCTGCAAATTCATGGGCATATCGGCAATTTCGTCCAAAAACAACGTACCATGATCGCTGATTTCAAAAAAGCCCTTTTTGTCAGTAATAGCGCCTGTAAAAGATCCCTTTTTATGTCCAAAAAATTCACTTTCTAATAACGAATCAGTTACAGCCGAGCTATTTACCGCACAAAAAATAGCATCCTTTCGGGAGCTAGCATAATGAATGATGCGTGCAACATTCTCTTTTCCCGTACCGCTTTCACCCGTGACGAGTACATTGGTGTCAGGGTATTTAGCTACCGTGAGTGCTTCCTCCAATATCTCTTTTATCTGTGGGCTGACTCCAATAAAATGACGTTCGATACGTTCTTCCAAGCTTTTGGAGATCAGTGAGTTTTTTTCTTCCAATTGCTTCATTTCCCGCTGTAGCATGAGAAACTTTTGAGTCCGCTCAATGGCGATTCGAATGTCGAGATGTCGAAATGGTTTGCGCAAATAATCGAATGCCCCCAAACGCATAGCTTTGATCACCGTGTCCATATCGCCATGTGCCGAAACTACAATGACTTCGATATCTGGGTAAGTACTTTTCACATCCTTCAAAATGTCCAATCCGTCGAAACCAGGCAACCGTACATCAAGAATTAATAAGTCAATCGATTGGGATTTTAACAATGACAACCCGTAACTGACGCTGTTTGCTTCAAGTGCTTGAAATCCGGAGTTGCCTAAAAATTCTGCTAATTCTTCTGTAAAGCGTTTTTCATCGTCGAGAATGAGGACATTCAGTTTATTCATATTCATGCTGTATTTAATGTTGCGTCCACTGTATTTCTTGCTGTATAGGGACAATAGGCAGGTTGACACTAAATATGGTTCCAACAAGAGGTTCACTTTCTACGTGTAGCATTCCTCCCATTTCTTTCACAATGCCAAATGAAATGGAAAGCCCAAGTCCGGTTCCTTTGCCAACCTCTTTCGTGGTGAAAAAGGGAAGCATGATTTTATCTATGTCATCAGGCAGAATTCCCATGCCATTATCATGCACTTTCACATAATTGAATCGTTCATCGTGATAGGTTGCAATCGTAATAGCCATATCAAAAGCCAATGACGTTTTTTCTCTTTTTTCTTCGAGTGCGTCTTTTGCATTTGTCAATAAGTTGAGAACCACCTGCTCAAACTGGTAGGTATTTCCCATAACAAGAGGAATATCTTGATCGCATGTTAAGGTCAGTTCAATGCCATGATGACTGAATTGTTCAGAGATCATGGAAACAGCGCTACGAACACTTTCGTTTATATCAATAGGAACTGCCTTCTCTTGATCATGGTCACGCGAAAACGTTCTGACGTGATCGATGAGCCTGCTAATGCGAGCCACATCATCAAATATTTTCCCCGATTTCTTGATAAAATAGGCCTCGTCAAGGACGTTTGCCTGTTGCACTTTCATCAACAGGTTATCGATTCCTAACGAAATGGAAAGCAAAGGCTGGTTGATTTCATGTGCCATAGCCGAAGCCATTTCACCTAAACTCACCATTCGCTCGGTGCGAATAAGCTGACGTTCTATCTCTTTCCGTTCTGAAACATCGCGCAAAATAGCCATATAAGATTTCGGGCTACCATTCCCTTCTTGTATCAACGTAGTGCTCAATTCACATGATATTTGTGTTTCATCATACTTTCTCAAAACAATTTCTACGTTTTGAACCAGCCCTTCCAACAATGTCTTATTCAATATCGCATTGAGTTTATCCACCTCGCTTTGCGGAATAATTTGAAAAATATCTTTACCAATTAATTTCTCTTTGTCGGTAATGCCAAATAAATCCAATGTTCTATCGGAAACTTCCACTATGCGTTCCTGCATATTGATAATGACAATGGCTTCGGGTGATGCATTCAAAAGGGTTCTATACATCTTTTCCGATTCTATGAGCGCTTCTTCAATCAATTTCTTTTCGGTAATGTCTTCTGTAAGAACCAAAAGGGAATCAATCGTGTCTGACTCGTTTTTTATAGGAACTCGTATTGTATGAATGATTCGCTCTCCTCGCTGCTTAATATGGATTTTGGCTTCTTGCACATCCATAACTGTTCCTGTCTCCACAACTATTTTATCATTGTTGTTTAAGTAGTCAGCATCGGCAATCGGGAATAACTCGAACACATTTTTCCCGATCATTTCATCTCTAGAGAGTCCTAATAACGACTCGCCGGCTTTATTCACCATCGTATAACTCAATGTATTAATGTCTTTTATAATCAACGTTATAGGAATGTTTTCGATGATATTGGTCAACAGCTTCTCATTGTCCACTATCTTTTGTTCATTTAGCTTATGTTCGGTAATATCAAGACAATGACCAATGTAGCCAATAAATTTACCCTCACTGTTATACCTTGGAGATCCGTTATCCTGAATCCAACGGTAACTACCATCAGCATGGCGAATACGATATTCCATACTGAACTTTTCTTGACGATCAAACGCCGTGTTATATACATTAAGACATAATTGTAAATCGTCGAGATGCACACCTTCAGCCCAGCCGTCGCCTAATTCTTGGCTTAGCGCTCTGCCGGTAAAATCGAGCCATGGCTGGTTGAAATAATCACATTTTTTATCTATTCCCGACGTCCAAATAAGGGCTTGGCCTGAGTTTGCCAGTGTGCGATAGTGCGTTTCACTTTCTCGCAGTGCTGTTTCAATCTTCTTGCGTGATTCGTTTTCGGCTTTTAAATCTTCCAGCAAATTGAGCATGGCTACCTGACTCTTTTCAAGCTCTCGGGTACGTGCTGCAACCAATTGAGTGAGTTGTTCCTTCTCGTGTAGTTTATGATCTTCTGATGCTTTGATACGGAGCATGGCGCGTACCTGCAAGATCGG
>JAJZHJ010000171.1 GCA_021804525.1 Bacteroidota bacterium
CATGGCAAAACGTGTGGCCGAACTGCTTTCGTCTACCTTGAAATATACCGATGGAACACCAGTGCAATGTGTCATAGCCGACAGCACCATCGGACGTGTTCCCGAAGCGGCTGCTTGTGCTGAAAAGTTCCGTCGCGAAGGTGTCGGCGTGAGCATCACCGTGACTTCGTGCTGGTGTTATGGAAGCGAAACTATCGACTACGATGCACAAATACCGAAAGCTATTTGGGGATTCAATGGAACCGAACGCCCTGGCGCTGTTTATTTAGCCGCAGCATTAGCCGGACATACGCAAAAAGGAATGCCGGCATTCGGTATTTACGGACGCGATGTGCAAGATTCAACAGACACCTCCATACCCGCCGATGTAAAAGAAAAACTGCTTCGTTTTGCGAAAGCCGGTATTGCCGTTGCTTCCATGCGGGGACGTTCTTATCTGTCCATCGGATCGACCTCGATGGGCATTGCAGGTTCGATTGTCGACAGTGACTTTTTCCAAACCTATCTCGGCATGCGCAACGAATCGGTAGATATGTCTGAAATCATTCGTCGTGTCAACGAAGGCATTTTCGACAAAAATGAATATGCCAAAGCCATCGCATGGACATTGAACCATTGTAAGGTGAACGAAGGCGAAGACCCCAATGTACCTGAAAAAGTGAAAGACAGCGCTGCCAAACAGGCCGACTGGGAATTCGTGGTGAAAATGACGTTGATCATTCGCGATCTCATGGTAGGAAACCCAAATCTGAAAGAACAAGGCTTTGCCGAAGAAGCATTGGGACATAATGCCATTGCTGCCGGATTTCAGGGACAACGTCAATGGACAGACTTTATGCCAAACGGCGATTTCTCGGAAGCCATGCTCAATTCGTCATTCGACTGGAACGGCATTCGCGAAGCCTTTACATTAGCAACCGAAAATGATTCGCTCAACGGCATGTCGATGCTCTTTGGCCACTTACTCACAGGTACTGCACAGGTTTTTGCCGATGTGCGTACATTCTGGAGTCCAGAAGCTATCGAACGGGTAACGGGTAAGAAATTGACGGGTTTAGCTGCCAACGGCTTGATTCATCTTATCAATTCAGGTTCGGCAAGTCTCGATGGATCAGGTCAACAAACCCGCGACGGACAACCGGTCATGAAACCATTTTGGGAGATTACGGACGAAGATGCCGACAATTGTTTGAAAGCCACTACATGGTATCCAGCCAACCGCGACTATTTCCGTGGCGGAGGATATTCGTCGAAGTTTCTTTCCAAAGGTGGAATGCCGGTGACGATGGCACGTATCAACCTTGTGAAAGGTCTTGGCCCCGTGTTGCAATTGGCCGAAGGATGGACCGTGGAAATTCCACAAGAGGTGCATGCCATTTTAGACGAACGCACCGATCATACATGGCCAACAACTTGGTTCACCCCGCGCCTGACAGGCAATGGCGCTTTTCGCGATGTCTATTCGGTGATGAACAACTGGGGAGCAAACCATGGTGCATTCAGCTACGGACATATCGGTGCCGATCTCATCACGATGGCTTCCATGTTGCGTATTCCAGTCTGCATGCACAACGTGGACGATGAAGCAATTTTTCGTCCCAGTGCCTGGAATTCGTTCGGAATGGATGCCGAAAGCGCTGACTACCGTGCATGCCAAACATATAGCGGACTGTATAAGTAATTGACAATTGACATATATAATAAAGGAGCAGGAGTCATCTTGCTCCTTTATTGTTTTATGCGATAACAATCGCGTTGTACTGGCATCCGGTACAATATGCGTGTAATCTCTGCGATTAAACTGGAGTGCGTTTTGGGCAATTGCTCCCCAACCAGACATGACTGTGTTGTTGTGGGTGTCGCAATAACGTTATTGTATGTGTCACTATCGTCCAATAGAAGGTGGTACGATAATACAATCGAATAACATAAACACTATGGATAGATCAATCAGGAAGGCATGGACTTTGAACAAAAAAAGAGTAATTTTGACGCCATATCATTCAAACGAACGAAACGCCATCTATTATTCTGATTTATGAGAAGGTTTATTACGCTTGCCGGTCTATTTATTGTTGCTTTAGCACTTTTCGGGCGAAACAGTTCACAAACGACTGAACGTTTTACTTCCTCGTCGGGGGTCTTTACCGTGTCAAAATACAAAGACAACATCTATAAAATAAGCTTTCAACCCAACGGATACCGTCGTAATGAATCTATCAGCGATGCTGTGATTCTCAAACCGGAAGCGATCAGTAGAAAGTTGCCGGTGATTCTGCGGCACGATTCGCTCATCGTTAACCATCGTTTTGTTATTGCTTCCACGTTCAAAGAGGGCGATTACCGCGGCTTTAAAATTGCATTGCATCCATCCGAAGAACTCTTTGGCGGCGGAGAACGGGCTTTGCCTTTAAACCGGCGGGGTTATCATCTGGGATTGTATAACAAACCGGATTATGGATATGGCGTAGGAGCTGAAAATCTCAATTACGAAGTTCCCTTTCTGACTTCTTCAGCCGGCTATGGCCTCTTTTTCGACAACGTATCGAAAGCCTACGTTGATCTTGGAAAAAAGAATAAAAACATTCTGGAATATGGCGCTGTTTCGGGCGCATTGGATGTGTATGTTATTTTTGGCGATTACAAAACCATTCTTCACTCCTACTATCAACTGACCGGCACACAACCCATTCCTCCACGTTGGGCGTTCGGCAACCTGATGAGTCGATTTGGCTATACCAGTACCGCTCAAGTAACGCATATTTTAGCAAAGATGACTCAAGACACCATTCCCGTCGATGCCGTGATCTTCGATCTGTTCTGGTTTGGCGACAGCATTAAAAACACGCTGGGTAATTTGGATTGGGTTGACAAAAACCATTGGCCTGATCCAAAAAAGATGATTGCAGGATTCTCGAAGCAAGGCATCAAAACTATTCTAATCACTGAACCTTATTTAGTGGAAGGGGCTAAGAATTACGAACAGTCACTACCCTATCTTGCCGTTGACAGCACTGGCAAGAAACCTTACTTGCTCACGCAGTTTTATTTTGGCAAAGGTGGCTTGCTCGATCTTTTCCGTAACGATGCTCAATCCTGGTTCTGGCAGTTTTATAAACAGCAAATGAATAATGGCGTCGAAGGTTGGTGGGGAGATCTGGGTGAACCCGAAACACATCCGGCAGACATGTACCATAACCTAAAAGATTTAGGATTCAAACGTCTTTTCAGCGCAAACGAAGTACATAACTTCTTTGGTCACACGTGGACAAAGATGCTGTATGAGAAATTTGCCAAATATTATCCCGAAAAACGGTTGTTTAGTCTCAATCGAAGCGGTTATGCCGGCACACAACGTTATTGTATTTTCCCCTGGACGGGTGATGTGGGAAGAAACTGGAGCGGATTGCAAGCTCAATTGCCGGTATTGTTGGGTATGAGCATGAGTGGCATTCCTTATGTGCACAGCGATGCCGGTGGATTTGCAGGTGGTAATGGCGATAGCGAACTTTACGTACGATGGTTACAGTTTGCAGCATTTACGCCCATCTTCAAACCTCACGGCACAGCACTTTATGGCGTTGACAAAACAGCGTTCAGTTTTCCAAGCGAAGCCGCATTAATTCCCGAACCCTATCGGTCGTATGCCAAACAAGCCATTTATCTTCGTTATCGCTTGTTGCCCTACAATTACACGTTAGGATATCAACAGGCAAAAAATGGACAACCGTTGATGTCGCCATTGTATTATTCATATCCAAAGGATACCACCGCCAATAAAATTCTGAATGAATACATGTGGGGAAAATCCATTCTGGTAGCGCCGATTATTGATAAAGGCATAAAAACCTTTACCTATTATTTACCGTCAGGCAATTGGTATTCAACCCTACGGCATCATTTATTAGCCGGCAAACAATGGTACACGGATAGTTGCACCTTGACAGATATTCCCTATTTCTACAAAGAAGGAAGCTTTATTCCCGAAGATAAAACGCTTGAACAGGCAGGACATTACACGGGCAATAACCTGAACGTGATTTATATCCCGTCATCCAAACCTTCAACGTATGATTTGTTCAATGATGATGGCGTCTCCAAAAGCAGTCTGAAAGACGGAAGGTATGAATTGCTCCATTTCACCTCCACCGGCTTCAATCGAAAAGGAGGAACAATTACCCTTTCTTCCAATCATGGCCATTACAAAGGACAACCACAACAGCGCACTATTGAATTCACAATACCGTTGAATAGCCAAGCACCCTTTGCTCTCTTTGTAAACGGCAAACTGCTGAAAGACAAAAACTCCGCATGGGCAAAGGATAGCCAGCATATTCAGTATCGACAAGGGACGCTGCACTATTCTTTTGTATTCTCCGGCAAGCCGGTCACGCTGAAAATAAGTCGGTAGAAGATGTTTCTATTTAGCGGAATGCGAAGTTTGAAGCTCATCCAAACAAAAGAAAGTGAAGGGTGGTACGACAACACTATAGCGAGTGACACTACAGTACGATAACGAGAGTCGCTACAATACGGTAGTGTGTGACGCTATAATACGATCACCTTTGCATATTCTTTACCAAAGCGAAAT
>JAJZHJ010000172.1:0-2619 GCA_021804525.1 Bacteroidota bacterium
GATCTCTGTCAAAGTTGTAGTACCCTCAAAACCAGGAGATGCTACAGCCCGCATCCAGGCAGCATTGAATTATGTAGCTAAATTAAAACCTGATGCAAAAGGTTTTAGAGGAGCGATATTGTTAGGACAAGGAACATTCGATGTATATGGACAATTAATAATGAATGCTTCCGGAGTCGTTTTACGTGGTTCAGGAACTGGAGAAAATGGGACAAAACTTATAGCCGCCGGAGATGACAGGCGAACTTTAATCAGAATTTTAGGAGAAAATGATCAACAATTAGGTACTCCGATACCTATTGCAAGTTCGTACGTGCCTGTTAATTCATTTTCTGTAACAGTAAACAATATCGGATATCTAAAGGTAGGTGATAAGATTATAATCAACAGACCAATCACTCAGAAATGGATTCAAACCTTAGGAATGGTAACTTTTGGAGGTGGAGTTTCTGCTCTTGGATGGAAGCCTAATGATCGTACGATTGACTGGGACAGAACTATCACAGCAATTAACGGGAACAAAATTACTTTCGATGCACCTCTAACCACAGCACTGGATCCGCAATATGGCGAAGGACAGGTTATTCCATACACATGGCCGGGACGGATATCCAACGTAGGCATTGAAAACATGCAGTGTATTTCTAATTATGATACAACTGATGTAAAAGATGAAGCTCACTCATGGATGGCTATTACTTTGGAAAATGTGGAAAACGCATGGGTTAGACAAATCACCTTCTCTCATTTCGCCGGCTCTGCCGTGATGGCACTTTCAACTTCCAAACAAGTAACCGTTGAAGATTGTATTTCATTACAACCAATCTCCGAAATAGGAGGACAACGTCGCAATACCTTCTACACAGAAGGACAACAAACACTCTTTGAAGATTTATATGCTGAACATGGCATTCATGATTTCTCTACCGGTTTGTGCGCCGCAGGACCTATTGCTTTTGTTCAGTGTTACTCAGAATTACCCTATAGCTTTAGCGGAACAATAGGGAGCTGGGGATCAGGAATTCTTTTCGACATGGTAAATGTGGATGGAAATGCTTTACGTTTTGCCAATAGGGGTCAAGACGACAGAGGAACCGGATGGAGCGGCGCGAATAGTGTATTCTGGCAATGTAACGCTGCTTTAATTGAATGTCCAAAGCCTCCCACAGCTGAAAACTGGGCTTTTGGCAGTTGGTCACAATTTGCAGGCAACGGAGGCTGGTATGAATCAAATTCTCATCTGCAACCACGCAGCCTATATTTGGAACAATTAGCAGAACGATTACATAAACCATCGGATGAAAGCTCTTTAATGATGCTGAATAATTCAGAAGATAGTAGTCCGTCTGGAGCAGAAGCAATAAAACTAGCAGAAGAAGCTAAGCAGCCGGCTCCAAAGTTAATAGATTGGATTAAAAAAGCGGGGGAAAGAGACCCCATTTCAATAGATAATAATCATGCAAAAACTATTGACGAGATAGGATACTACCATTCTGAAAAAGAGAGAAAAACGTTATCTACTCATATTCAAAACGGACGCTTAGTACATGGAGATGAATTAATTTTCGGGAATAGACTTGAAGCCCCCTGGTGGAATGGTAGCACCCTACCCTCGTTTTTACCGAAGGCCAAACCTGATATTACACGCTATGTTCCCGGCAAAGTTGGATTAGGGTTGACCGATAATCTACATGATGTTGTGGCATGGATGAAAAAAAATAACGTAGTTTCACTCGATCATAACTATGGACTTTGGTATGATCTCCGTAGAGATGACCACGAAAGAGTAAGAAGAATGGATGGAGACGTATGGCCTCCGTTTTATGAACAACCATTTGCTCGCTCAGGAAAAGGAACAGCATGGGATGGATTAAGTAAATACGACCTAACCAAATACAACACATGGTATTGGAGTCGCTTGAAGAAATTTGCGGATTTGGCAGATCAAAATGGTTTGGTTTTATTACACGAGAACTTCTTTCAGCACAATATTCTTGAAGCCGGCGCTCATTGGGTAGATAGTCCATGGAGAACTGTTAATAATATTAACCACACCGGATTCCCAGAGCCGGTAAATTTTGCAGGCGACAAACGTCAATTTATGGCTGAACAATTTTATGACACTACGAATATGGTTCGTAAAAAGTTGCTTAAAGCCTATATCATAAAATGTTTAGACAACTTTGCAGACAACACCAGCGTGATCCAACTGACAAGTGCTGAATATACAGGACCATTGTATTTTATGGAGTTTTGGCTAGATGTGGTTGGAAATTGGGAAAAAGAAACTGGCAAACACCCGTTAATAGCTTTGAGCGCTACGAAAGATGTACAGGATGCCATATTAAATGATCCCAAACGTGCTAAAATAGTTGATTTGATTGATATTCGTTACTGGTTCTATCGCGACAACGGTACAGCATTTGCTCCATTAGGGGGACAGTATTTAGCTCCTCGTCAACAAATGCGATTAGTAAAACCCGGGAAAACTTCTTTTGCACAAGTGTATCGTGCTGTTAGTAAGTATCGTATGAAATATCCTCATAAAGCAGTTATGTATTATGCCGATAATTATCCTGCATATGGATGGGCCGTATTCATGGCCGGTGGATCATTGCC
>JAJZHJ010000172.1:2629-4591 GCA_021804525.1 Bacteroidota bacterium
CTAATTTACCTGCAGGAATAGATACTACATTCCTTAAAGATGCAGTACATATGGATATCATTCCTTCACATTCCGATAATCAATATGTCTTAGGGAATATCAACATAGGGTACATTGTTTATCTACAATCAGGAAATAAAATATCGTTAGATCTGACAAAAACAACAAAAACATATACTGCAAGTTGGGTGAATCCTTCTACAGGAATTCTCATGAAGAAAAAGTTTCATGTAAAAGGTGGACACATTGTTTCTATTAAATCTCCTGATCAGGGAGGCGCCGTGCTTTGGTTATCACTGAAATAAACAGCTAAAACAATGAAATATCTATTTTTGGCCATAGTAGGGATGATTGCTTTGTCATCGTGCAAAACAACGCAGGCATATCTATTTTCTACCTTCAGGGAACCCCAACAGGATGGATTGCTGTTAGCTGGTAGTACTGACGGCTATCACTGGAAGAGTCTTGGCGGGCCATTCAATACTCCGGGAGTAGGCAGGGACAAAGTCTTCAGAGATCCATCGATTATAGAAGGTCCGCATGGCACTTTTCATATGGTATGGACATGTAGCTGGACTAATGACAAAGGATTCGGATACGCCAGTTCAAAGGATTTAATTCATTGGTCACCTTCGCAATATATTGAGGTCATGAAAAACGAACCCACGACAATCAATGTATGGGCACCCGAATTATTTTACGATAAAAAAAAGAAGGATTTTATCATCATTTGGGCATCTACGATCCCCTATCGCTTCCCTAAAGGACAAGAAGCGGAAGATAATAATCACAGGTTGTATTACACTACCACCAAGGATTTTAAAACATTCTCAAAATCCAAACTCTATTTTGATCCAGGCTACAGTGTCATTGATCCTTTTCTATTACAACGTTCATCCAAGGACTATGTGTTGGTTCTAAAAGACAATACACGTCCAGAAAGAGATGTAAAAGTATCATTTGCTCATTCACCGTTTGGTCCTTTTTCCAAACCATCTTCTACCTTTACACCTCATTTTAGTGAAGGTCCAACAGCGATTAAAGTTGGACGTGATTATTTGATCTATTTCGAACGCTATGAGGCAAAAAAATATGGAGCAGTAGAAACCAAAGATTTCAAAACGTTCACTGACATTTCCAACAAAATTATTTTACCGAAAGGACAAAAACACGGAACCATATTCAAAGTCAAATATAGTGTTTATAAGAAACTACTAAAATACCAATCTCAAGCAAACAAATGACACTAATCAACATTTGAAATGAAACATCAACCCATAACGTATCTGGTTACTATAATTCTGGCTATTTTTTCAAGTGCAATAACAATCCAGGCTCAAGATGGTATCTACTATACAGGTACAACACTATCGAATGCCAATTACCATGATGGTCAATTGCCTCTTGCTGTGGGTGTTCACAATATCCAGATACTAAGAGCCAACAGAGAATATCCTGCATTAGGAGGAGGCGTAACCTGGACATACAATCACGCACCTATGCTGGCTTATTGGAATCATCTGTTTTATTTGGAGTATCTGTCTGATCCGATAGGTGAGAATATTCCTCCCGGGAGGACATTATTGCTAACATCTAAAGATGGCTATCACTGGTCAAACCCCGTCATTATTTTCCCTCAATATCGGGTTCCGGATGGGACAACAAAACCCAATAGCAAAGTAGTTGCAAAACATTTGTGGGCGGTGATGCATCAACGCATGGGATTTTACGTATCGAAAAGTCATCGACTGTTAGTGTTAGGTTTTTATGGCATTTGTCTGGGACCTAAAGATCATCCGAATGATGGAAATGGAATTGGCCGTGTTGTACGGGAAGTTTTCCCAACCGGCAAATTTGGTCCGATTTATTTTATTCGTTATGATCACGGATCTCGTCAACAAAACACTGCTCACCCATTTTATCACCAAAGCCTAGAGCAAGGCGACGTCGATCGCTGTGACG
>JAJZHJ010000173.1 GCA_021804525.1 Bacteroidota bacterium
GTGAAAGCAACATCGAACATGTATATTATTTTCATTTATTTCTGACTCAAAAAAATCCAATCAAGTCTGCTTATTTTCTGATAGAATCAATTCGCCTTTATTTTTATCAAAGAAGATTGCAAGCAGACAATTTAATATTGGCAGTTTCAAAAAAAGACACTAGTTATCTCCAGCGATTTTTTCCACAAGTAAACGTTGTTTTCTTGCCTTCTTTTCATGCCAATACACACATTACAGCATTGGAAGGACGTGGAGATTATATTCTCTATCATGGCAATTTATCCGTGCAAGAAAACGAAAAGGCTGCTATCTTCTTGTTGAAGGAAGTATTCAACGATCTGCCAGTTCGCTTTGTGATTGCAGGATTACATCCTTCCACACGACTCAAAAAAATGATAGCAAATTTTCCCAATGTTGAGTTGTTTGATTCCCCAAATGAAGAAACCATGAGCGACCTTATTCACAATGCTCATATTCATACGATGATAACATTTCAACGAACAGGGCTAAAGTTGAAACTAATCAACAGTTTATATTCAGGTAGGTTTTGTTTGTGCAACACCCAAATGTTGTGGGGAACAGATTTAGAGGAACTCTGTGAAGTTGCAAATACCGCCCTCGACATGAAAACTGCTGTCATACGCCTTTTGAATGAAAGGTTTTCCAACAATGATCTGAAAAACAGGGTTGCTGTTTTGGATAAATCCTTTGGAAACAAGATCAATAGCGAAAAAATTATCCAACTCCTATTTCCCCCACAATAGCTGACAAGTTGTCAGTGTGACGATTCTTCTTTATTGCATTAATTGGAAATTTTGACACCCATCTTTCTCTCAAAATCTTTCTTAAAACAGAAACAACATTTATTCATTAGCTTTATTTTGTATTTATACCATTACATATCAGATATATATGAGAATAAAACAACCCATTTTCACCAAATAATTCTATTGCGTGGCACAGAAAATGCAAGGACAAAGTACGAGTAAATTTTATGTTTAACCATTTTAAAATAGTTGATGTTATGAATATCAAACCATTAGCAGACAGAGTATTGATTCAACCGGCAGCAGCCGAAGACAAAACAGCAAGCGGCATTATTATTCCTGATTCGGCCAAAGAAAAACCATTAAAAGGAAGCGTTGTTGCCGTAGGAAAAGGCACTAAAGATGAAGAGATGGTCGTAAAAGTAGGAGATCAGGTTCTTTACGGTAAATATGCAGGCACTGAGTTAGAGCTTGATAACGAAAAATACATCATTATGCGCCAATCAGACATTTTAGCCGTCATTTAATCAACATGCAAGAAGCAAGTAAAACATTCAACTTGTTCATATTCAATCAACAAAAATAAATTATCAGACTATGGCAAAAGAAATTAAATTTGAAATGGAAGCACGCGACCTTTTAAAAAAAGGTGTCGATGAATTGGCAAATGCCGTAAAGGTAACATTAGGACCAAAAGGCAGAAATGTCATTATTGAAAAAAAGTTTGGAGCTCCTCAGATAACAAAAGATGGCGTTACAGTTGCAAAAGAGATCGATTTGACAGATCCATTTGAAAATATGGGAGCGCAATTAGTTAAAGAAGTAGCATCGAAAACAGGTGATGATGCCGGAGATGGAACAACAACAGCCACAGTATTAGCACAATCAATCATCACTGTTGGCTTGAAAAATGTAACTGCAGGCGCAAATCCTATGGATCTGAAACGCGGAATTGATAAAGCAGTGGAAGCCATTGTGGAACACATTAAATCACAAGCAAAATCCGTAGGCGACGACTACAACAAAATTGAACAAGTGGCTACTGTTTCTGCTAACAACGATGCCAAAATTGGAAAGTTGATCGCAGACGCCATGAAGAAAGTCAAAAAAGAAGGTGTAATTACAATTGAAGAGGCAAAAGGCACCGAAACGACTATTGAAGTTGTTGAAGGAATGCAATTTGATCGCGGGTACATTTCTCCTTATTTTGTTACAAACACCGAAAAGATGGAAGCTGATTTAGAAAGACCTTTCATTTTGATTTATGACAAAAAAATATCTATTCTCAAAGAAATCCTCCCAATCCTCGAAGCTACCGTTCAAAGCGGACGTCCTTTGTTAATTATTTCTGAAGATATTGATGGAGAAGCTTTAGGAACATTAGTAGTGAACCGTTTACGTGGATCATTAAAAGTTGCCGCCGTTAAGGCTCCTGGCTTTGGTGATCGCCGTAAAGAAATGTTGGAAGACATTGCTATTCTTACTGGCGGTGTCGTTATTTCTGAAGAAAAAGGGATGAAACTTGACGCAACTACCATCGAGATGCTGGGAACTGCAGAAAAAGTAACAATCAACAAAGACAATACCACCATTGTAAACGGGGCAGGTTCTAAGGAAGCTATTGCCTCTCGCGTTGCACAAATTAAAGCGCAAATCGAAACAACAACCAGCGATTACGATCGAGAAAAATTGCAAGAACGTTTGGCAAAATTAGCTGGCGGTGTTGCTGTATTATATGTTGGCGCTGCTTCCGAAGTAGAAATGAAAGAAAAGAAAGACCGCGTAGACGATGCATTGAGCGCCACACGTGCTGCAATTGAAGAAGGCATTGTGCCTGGTGGAGGTGTTGCCTACATTCGTGCTATCGCTGCTTTAGAGGGCTTAAAAGGCGAAAACGAAGACGAAACAACTGGCATTGAAATCATTAAACGTGCCATTGAAGAACCTTTGCGTCAAATTGTCGTTAATGCAGGCAAAGAAGGTGCTGTAATTGTACAAAAAGTAAAAGAAGGAAAAGATGATTTCGGATACAATGCCCGCACTGACGTTTATGAAGCTTTGTACGCAGCCGGAGTAATTGACCCTGCAAAAGTAACTCGCATTGCTCTCGAAAATGCAGCTTCCATTGCTGGCATGTTGTTAACTACCGAAAGTGTCATTGTAGAAAAGAAAGAAGAAAATCCTGCTGCTGCGATGCCTCCAATGGGTGGAGGAATGGGCGGCATGATGTAATCAGCTCAAGAAGAATAATTCATTATTATTTATTAAAAAACCGCTGTGCAGTTGATTGCACAGCGGTTTTTTTTATCCTATAGTTGATTTTCAAAAACTTATAAAAATGGCACCCCTATCAATCCGTCAAAAAATCTAAAATAAAAAGAGGTTGCAGCATCTGAAAAGATGAAACAACCTCTTTGCAATTTTTACACGTAATTCCTTATCTATTAAGCTTCTTCTGGCAGAAGAGCCTTGCGAGCTTCATTAATGCGATCTTGCTCATCAATTGATCCAACAATCAGTTTATCAAATTCACGTTGACCGGTTCCAGCTGGAATTAAATGACCACAAATAACATTTTCTTTGAGGCCTTCTAATTTATCTATTTTGCCAGAAATCGCTGCTTCATTTAACACCTTCGTCGTTTCTTGGAAAGATGCAGCAGACATAAAACTGTTGGTTTGCAACGATGCGCGGGTAATACCTTGTAAAACCTGACTTGAAGTAGCTGGCACAGCATCCCGTGCTTCAACTAATCTCAAATCTTTACGTTTTAACGAACTGTTTTCATCGCGTAATTTACGAGCTGTTACAATTTGTCCGGCTTTTAAAGTTTGTGAATCTGCGGGATCAATTACCACTTTCTTGCCCCACAAACGATCATTTTCTTCAAAGAACTCATTTTTATCAACAATCTGTTGCTCCAAAAAGCGAGTATCTCCTTGATCCTCAACTAAAACTTTACGCATCATTTGACGTACAATGACCTCAAAGTGCTTATCATTAATTTTTACACCTTGCAAACGATACACATCTTGAACCTCATTCACAATGTACTCTTGTACTGCGGTCGGTCCTTTTATAGCTAAAATATCAGATGGCGTGGTAGCTCCGTCTGACAGAGGTATGCCTGCACGAACATAATCGCTTTCTTGCACCAGAATTTGCTTTGACAAAGGGACGAGATACTTCTTAATTTCGCCCATTTTTGAAGTAATGGCAATTTCGCGATTTCCGCGTTTAATTTTACCAAAAGAAACCTCTCCATCAATTTCAGCCACTACGGCAGGATTTGACGGATTACGTGCCTCAAACAATTCAGTTACACGAGGAAGACCTCCCGTGATATCTCCGGCTTTGCCGACAGCCCGTGGAATTTTAACGAGCAATTGACCTGCTTTGATTGTATCTCCTTCATCTAAAACTAAGTGAGCACCAACAGGCAAACTGTAATTGCGTAACATTGTTCCATCTTCGCCCACGACATGCACTGTAGGAATCCTGTTTTTATCTTTTGATTCAACAATTACCTTTTCTCGTAACCCGGTGGCTTCGTCAGACTCAACTTTGAAAGTTATATTTTCAAGAATATCCTGAAACTCTAGTTTGCCACCCATTTCAGATATAATCACCGCATTGAAGGGATCCCATTCACATATCAATTGACCTTTTTTAACCAATTCTCCCTGCTTAGCATACAGTTTTGAGCCATAGGGAATATGTTGATTAGTCAAAACAATTTTCGTGCGAGGATCAATTATTCTCAATTCGGTAAGACGACCTACAACAACCTGATGTGGATTATTTAACTCATCGACCGCTTCA
>JAJZHJ010000174.1 GCA_021804525.1 Bacteroidota bacterium
GATTTTTATCTTATTCCTACAGCCGAAGTACCAGTGACCAACATGTACCGAGATGTTATTTTGCAAGAGAGTGAGTTACCCGTTAAAAACACAGCTTACTCCGCATGTTTCCGCCGCGAAGCCGGTTCTTATGGCAAAGATGTACGTGGATTGAACCGTTTGCACCAATTCGACAAAGTGGAAATTGTACGCATCGACACACCTGAACACTCATACGCATCGCTATCTGAAATGGTCAATTACGTCCAAACGTTAGTGGACAAATTGGAGCTTCCGTGGCGAATTCTTCGTTTGTGTGGCGGCGACATAAGTTTCACTTCAGCGCTCACTTTCGATTTTGAAGTATATGCTGCAGCACAAAAGCGTTGGTTAGAAGTTAGTTCTGTCTCAAACTTTGAAAGTTATCAAGCCAATCGCCTGAAATGCCGTTTTAAAAGTGAAGACAAAAAGACACAGTTATGCCACACTCTCAACGGAAGTGCTTTGGCATTACCCCGCATTGTAGCCGCTTTGCTCGAAAACAACCAAACTCCCGACGGTATTCGTATTCCAAAAGCCTTGGTGCCTTACACCGGCTTTGAAAGCATTTGAACAACACCAATTGTAAACAACCTGATTTTTTATAGCAAGTCCTTCGCAACAAACGAAGGACTTGCCTAATTATAACCCTTAAAGAATCTTCTTTTTGCATCATTATAGCAAAAATAGTTGCTACATTTGTTCCCATGAACATACAACATCAGGACATAAAGACTCAATCCTTTTCGGAAACCTTATTCCACACATGGGGATTTTCTCTCCTACGCATGGAGGATCACTACCGAAATACGAACGGAAAGCCAGATAGCCCGCATCGACATGACTACTACACCATTTTATTTATCGAACAGGGAGAAGGATCGCATATAGTTGATTTTAAGGAATATATTATAGAAAATAATACCATTTATTTTATCCAACCCGGGCAAATGCATCAGGTGATTCTGACAAGTGAACCCAAAGGATGGATTATCACCTTTACCGAAGAGTTTCTTATCACCAACTCTATTTCTGAAAAGCTGATAAACAACATTTATCTCTTTAATGACTATGGGCAATCGCCACCACTACCCATCAGTGAAAAAGACATTCCGGTTTATCTGAATCTGATTGCACAAATGGAACAGTTTACCGCTTCACTCGAAAGCTACTCTATGGAAGCAGCCGGTTCGTTGGTGAAGCTATTCCTGATTCAGAGCAACAATCATTGTTCTCTTCACAAAAGCAATAACCCTCAATTGGAGGAAACAAGCAACCATATTTTGCGAAACTTCAAACAATTATTGAATAAGCAATATGCCAATGCTCACATGGTTGCTGATTATGCAGATGAATTGGCAGTGACAAGCGACTACCTGAATAAAATAGTGAAAAGTATTACAGGCAAATCAGCAAAAGATCACATACAAAGCAAACTAATTATCGAGGCCAAGCGTGCACTTACGTTCAGTAATCTCAGTAACAAAGAACTGGCTTATAACCTTGGTTTTGAAGAATCCGCCCATTTCAACAACTTCTTCAAGAAGAGTACGGGTCTCACACCCAACGAATTTCGTGTTTTAGCACGTCAGTCCTGATTTTTGCAATTATCCGCCTGATTTCATTACCTGACAACGCATTTTACCACCGTACCTTTGTCGCAGAGAATTGGAACAGTATTTCAATCTATAACGACAAAGCAATGAAAACAATTATTCATAAGGCAGAAAGCAGAGGTCACATCAACCACGGATGGTTAGATACGTACCACACATTCAGTTTTGCCAATTATTACGACCCCGAACGTGTCCATTTTGGTACACTTAGGGTGATTAATGACGACACAATAGCAGCAGGTGAAGGCTTTGGACAACATCCGCACGATAACATGGAGATTATCACCATACCGCTTTACGGCGATCTGGAGCACAAGGATAGCATGGGCAATCACGGCATCATACATCATGGTGATATTCAGGTAATGAGTGCCGGAACAGGCATTTTTCATAGCGAATTTAATGCAAACAAAGAGATTGCAACACAATTACTTCAAATTTGGGTATTTCCAGATAAAAAGAATGTAACGCCACGTTATGATCAAATTTCACTTGCTGACATTGCCAAATCCAATGGCTTGTATCAAATTCTTTCACCAAACGCAAACGAAGCAGGAGTTTGGATTCACCAGCAAGCTTGGTTTCATTTAGGTGAGCTTTCAGAAGGATGGACAGGAACCTATTCCCTTAAAGGACAAAACACAGGTGTTTATCTATTTGTCATAGAAGGAAATATAACTGTGGTAGGACAAACACTCAACAGAAGAGATGGCATTGGCATCAGCGAAACAAACGCTATAGACATCTCAACTACAAGTCAAACACAATTATTGATCATGGAAGTGCCAATGTAAGACATGATCAGTTGATAGAATTAAAAGAACAAATATTTTGTACAGATAAACAATTAAACAACAAAGAAATGAATGCAATTAAACGTTTTTTTTCGACCGACCAACAATCATGGTCATTGCTGATAGTACGCATCGCATTAGGCGTAGTAATTTTACCTCATGGCATGCAGAAAGTCTTCGGATTTTTTGGAGGGTATGGATTTAGTGGAACAATAGGATTTTTTGCATCGATTGGGGTGCCATTTATTCTTGCCACGTTAGTGATTCTCGCAGAGTTTGTAGGCAGTCTCGGAGTTTTATTCGGTGCAGGAACCCGTTTTATGGCCTTCTCAATTTTCACCTCGATGACAGGCGCAGTAATCTTGGGAGGACATATTCACAACGGTTTCTTTATGAACTGGTACGGTACGCAACACGGAGAAGGTATCGAATATTTTATCCTGGTTCTTGGATTAGCACTCGCACTGATCATTGGCGGAAGCGGTAAATTCTCTATCGATAATTGTATTTCAAAAAAACTGAAATAACTGTCTGATTGTATAAGTATAGCAAAGGGGTTACTCGATGGAGTAACCCCTTTTTTTGATCAATACACTCTGAATACTATTTCTGTTGTATAATATTCAAAGGCCTTTTAAGTTCAAAAGAGAATAAATTTATCTTGACTCGTTTGGCAAAAAGCACATTTTTTATCCATGTTAGCCTTATCATAAGTGTTGCCACATACAGGACAAACAGCATATCCTAACGGTAATGTGTTCTGTGTATTCGTCTTTAAGGCTTCCAAGGCATTCTCATAAAATTGTTTATGTTTCCTTTCAGTATCCCAAGCCCAAGTAATTGATTTCAGCGCATTTCCCGCTTTTTCAGCTTTTGCATCGGCTGCAAATTGAGGATACATCGTGTTCACTTCGTAAGATTCACCGTCAATAGCATTTTGAAGATTTTCAGCAGTTGATTTAACTTCAAACACTGGAGTAAAAGGATCCATTTTTTCACCCAATCCAGCCAATGCTTTGGAATGATTTGCTGCATGAATTGACTCTGCTTTCGAAGCCGCTTCAAACAGTTTAGCAATAGCATCGTTCCCTTCCGATTTCGCTTTTTGAGCAAAAGCAGCATACTTTGCACTTGCGGTAGTTTCTCCTTTTATACCCGCTTTCAGGTTCTCAATTGTTTTAACCGGCTTAGTTCCGGTACAACTTGCAAGAGCCATTAGACCCATCGTTGCAAATAATAATAATAAACTTTTCATTTTCTGTTGTTTAATGATTAATATTAGAGAGGCATCATATAGTTATAAACTAGCGTTCCACCCAGAAAACCCGTTATGCTGACCGAAATTGCGGCCAAAGTATAGAAAGCAAACGAAACCCATTTAATCTTCTTAGTTTCTGATTTGATTAAAAGCATAATCGTACGCAGTACAGAAGCAATGATCAATAATCCCAAGGTAATCGTCGCAAACAACGCATGTGTGTCTTTTACAGTTCCAGCAGTACCTGACATATCAGCGGTAAACAAAGTGCCTGTTGACCATGCAAGTATGGCACCTAAAGTTCCAAAAATCAATAAATAGAAACTGATCTTTGGTAAGCACACTTCTTTCTTAATGATCAAAGAAGCTAACTCAGCAAGAAATCCGAAAGCAATTAATGCAATAGGAAAATGAACCAACATGGGATGAAGATGGCTTGTGTCAAACATAATTTTGCGTTTTTGAGGGGTTTAGTATAGCTACTCGATTCGAAAAACAGCACTAAATATACCATTATATCAATTGAAGGTCTTTGAATGTACAAATATAAGTATAGAAATAGATTTTTATTCAACTAATACTACTTTTTTTCTTTATTCAGTTTGAAATAAGATTCATCGATTCTCTGACTGAAACTTTCTTATAAATATATAATCATCTGATTTAAAGCCATTATGATATCCACTTACGCATTGTAAAAGCAAATAGTTTCACGAATTATTTTCATACGTGAATATTTTTTTTAAATCGATTTACTGAAACGAATGCTCATGGGGTTAGCGTTCCCATTTTAAAGGAGATAGTACAGCTAATATTTGGAATAAAACTTCGATCTAAGAAATAACCATACATCTGCCAATCAAAACAAGTTTATAGCACAATCATATAACTCAT
>JAJZHJ010000175.1 GCA_021804525.1 Bacteroidota bacterium
ACATATTCCTCTGCTTTGGAGGAGGCCAACAAATAAAACCTAACAAACAGCCTGATTTCGTGTAAATAAGTCAGGAAGTCAAGATGACCTCATTCAACCTATTCCTGGTGGATGATAAAAACATTTTTTTTGATTATACAAACGGATACTCAAACATAAGCGATAACTTCTCCTAAGAGATGAAACGGCAAAATCCTACATTTTTGTAACATCGAGTTATTTTTTTCTACAAATACGTGCGTCTATACGTTATTCTATAAACGTTTTGTGTGCTGTAATGTGCTATTATGTAGTTAAATATAATCTGTGGCACACATTTTGATTGTTATATATCAAAATGAATAACGCATGAGGCATCCATTTAATATTACTGCTACCCTTGAAGTTGAAAAAGACGGCATCTGCTTTTTGAATGCTAAACGTATCGAACTTTTGCGACAAATCAAGTCAAACGGCTCCATCCTGGCAGCTTCAAAAGAGATGTGCATGTCGTATCAGCAAGCATGGACCTTTGTTAAACAGATGAACCTGTTGTCGCCATTGCCATTAGTCATTCGGAAACGGGGAGGCATAAATGGAGGTGGTGCGGAAATAACACGATTCGGACAGGATATGATTGAACGCTTTGAAAAGATCGTTGCCATTCATCAGACAAAAGTCCGCCAATTAGGCGATGAGATTCTCTTTTGTATTTTCTGATGCCCTGCGTTATTCATTGATCTGCATATCGAAGACAAAGCAGTTTCTCCGGAGGAAACGATTTTTCTATTATCCATTTTCACTAAAAACTTACAACAATGAAACGAATGTCATTTTTCATTAGCCTTGCGCTGACACTGCTACTAACTGTACGAACAGAAACCATCTTGGCACAAACCGTAAAAGTGGACGGGGAGGTTCGCACTCGTACCGAAATACGCGACGGAATGAAATCGCCTGTAGCCGACTCGTTGAATGGCGCTTTAGTAACCAACATGCGAACCCGTTTGACTCTTTCTTATGCCACTAATGTGTTGAAATCAAAGATTACCTTGCAAGATACCCGGACATTCGGGCAAACCGTTCCCGGAGTGTCGACAACGGGTAACATAGGTATTTACGAGGCTTGGGGCGAATACCTATTTGCGCCGGGTATGTCGTTTACGATAGGACGTCAGGCGCTTGAATATGATGATAAACGGCTACTTTCATCAAGTAATTGGAGTAACACGGGAAATGCCCACGACCTGTTGTTGTTGAAATATGTCTCTAACGATTTCACGCTTCATCTTGGTTCGGCATGGAATAATGCAAGCGATGTGATGGTGGAATCTCCCTACAGCATTGGATATAAAACAATGTCTTATGTGTGGACTACTAAGACGATCGGCAAGGTAGGAGTTTCTGCCATCTGGATCAACGAGGGGTTTCAGAAAGGCACTACGGCAGCTTTACTTAAAGAGCGCACTTATCGCAATACTGCCGGTGGTAATATATGGTTGAAAACGCCAGATATTCCGATCAATTTTTATGGTACGGGATATTATCAGTTTGGACACGATGCCAAGAATAAAGAACTGAGCGCGTATTTGTTGGCTGGCAAAGTGCAAGGGCGAATCAATCGGGCATTGGCATTAACCGTGGGTGAGGATTATTATTCGGGATCAAACAGCACGTTGGAATCCAATAAAGACAATACGTTTAATAAATTGTACGGTGCCAATCATTGTTTCAACGGTTCGATGGAATACTGGGCTACGCCGCCTGTACAAGGATTGTCAGATACCTATTTTGAAATCGAAGAGAACCCAGTTGCCAATTTCACGTTTGATGCAACTTTTCACAAATTTGATTTGGCGAAACTCCCGAAGAAAGGCAATAAAGATCTGGGATCGGAGCTTGATGTCACCATTACTTATGCACTCTCGCCGCAAGTTTCGTTGCAAGGCGGCTACAGCACTTATTTCATCACTAATGCAGTTGATATTGCAAAAAACATCACTACTAACAGCCGTACTCCTCAGTGGGCGTTTGTGATGATTAGTTTCAAACCAACCTTTCTGGCTTCAAAATAGTTGATGCGTAAACAAGAAAACAATATGCCACACATGGGTAATTATGAGATCAGATTTAACCTCCCTAACTTATTAACTTACATATTGAACACTATTTATTTAATTACAAAGACTATTCACTCTCGACTAAATCATTCAATTATGAAACGAGTCCCGTCTTACGGGACGAGTTCCATACGTCCTTAACAAAAAAATATTATTGTATGAAAACTTCTTTCATTAAAAAATCCCTGATTCTTAGTGTTGCGTTAACGGTATTCAGTTTTATGAGCGCTCAAAAAGTGAGAGTAGCTGCTGCGGCTAACCTTCACTACGCATTGGAACAAATAAAAAAACAATATGAACATGAACATCCTAACACCACGGTGGAGATAACCTATGGTGCATCGGGAACCTTGATTCAACAAATTCTCAATGGGGCGCCCTATGATTTCTTCATGGCTGCCGATAAGGATTTTCCTCTTAAATTACAGGCAAAAGGAGCAACTACAGGCCCCATTCGTACCTATGCGTTTGGAAGACTGGTAATGTGGAGCAGCGAAACCGATCTGTCGAAAGGATTGAATTCGGTGCTCTTGCCCACGGTGAAAAGAATTGCTATCGCCAATCCGACAGGAGCACCTTATGGGGAAGCTGCCGATGCTGTATTGAAAAAATATGGATTGTATGATAAAGTGGCAAATAAAATTGTTTGGGGTGAGAATATCTCGCAAACTGCTCAATTTGCTTTCTCGGGCAATGCCGAAATAGGGTTTATTGCTTTGTCATTGGCTTTGGCTCCCCAAATGAAAGGGAAAGGAAAATATTATGTCATCCCTGCTACGATGAGCGCTCCTATCGAACAATCGTGTGTGCTTGTCAAAGGATGGGAGCGAAATGGAGAAGCCGCACGCTTCATGCAATACATTTTGAGCGCAAAGTGCAATGCTATTTGGGAAGAGTACGGGTACACGAAATAAATTGTCACTATCAACTGTCTATTAACCATTCATCAATATGTATTCTGAATTCATCGAAACTCTTTTTGTGACGGGCAAATTAGCCGTTGCAACGACCATTCTGTTGTTCATCATCGGTTTACCCGTTTCTTATATGCTTGCCTTTGCCCGTTTCCGGTTAAAAATTCTATTGGAAGCGCTTATCAGCATGCCTATGGTACTTCCTCCCACCGTGATGGGGTATTATCTACTGGTGGCGTTTAGTCCTCAAAACGGTTTCGGAAAGTTTTTGGAACATTATTTCGATTTACGCCTAGCTTTTACCTTTGAAGGCATCTTAATTGCCAGTGTTGTGTTTGGTCTTCCATTTATGATTCAACCTTTGCAAAACGGCTTAATGTCGTTACCCGAAAGTTTGCGCGAGGTTTCGTATACTTTGGGTAAATCGAAAACAAAAACTTTCTTCAGGGTGCTTTTGCCCAATATCAAACCATCGATTATTACAGGTATTGCCATGACGTTTGCTCATTGTATAGGTGAATTTGGCGTAGTGTTAATGGTGGGTGGCGATATTCCTGGTGTGACGCGAATGGCTTCGATTGCCATTTACGACCAAGCTCAGGCACTCAATTACACAGTGGCAAACCGATATTCGTTAATCCTGTTTTTGATTTCTTTCGTGCTGTTGACCATTATTTTCAGCGTGAATAAAAGACATAAGGTATGATTCAAATTGATGTAGAACGAAAAATGTTGACTACCGACGGAATACAAAAGTTGGAAGTCTGCGTGGTGATTCCTCAAAACGAGTTGGTCTGTCTCTTCGGACACTCTGGCGCAGGGAAAACCACTCTGTTGCGCATGGTATCTGGGTTATTCAAACCCGACAAAGGCATTATTCGTATATGCGATCGCACTGTTTTTGATTCGTCGAGAAAAATCAATCTTTCGCCGCAAAAACGCAATGTAGGATATATGTTTCAGGATTTTGCCCTATTCCCCAATATGTCGGTGGAAGAAAATATTCGCTTTGCGCAGGAGGAAAAGGATAATAAAGTGGTGGAAAGCCTTTTGGAAACGTTTCAGTTGGTTCGATTACGAAATCAAAGCACCCTTAAATTATCGGGTGGACAAAAACAAAGGGTCGCGTTGGCAAGGGCTTTTGCACGAAAGCCGGAAGTGATGTTACTCGACGAACCTCTTTCGTCGGTGGACATGGAATTGAGACTGTCGCTTCAAAATGAAATACTTGCATCTCATCAACTATTCCAATCAACCACCATCATGGTGAGTCACGACAAGGATGAAATCAAACGGTTGGCCACACGCGTCATGCGTATCGGGAAAGAGAAAGTAGTTGCCTTTGAAAATCCTACGGATTTGTAGGATTGAGACTTTTCAAGCTACCAAAATGAGATGAATCAGAGGACATAAAATAAAAATTTATTTTTTTCAAGATATATATTGTTGCTGATAGTCATAGCTTTAGAATGCGTTTCTTGCTTTTGGAAAATTGATTACTGACGGGTGTGGCACGGTCTTTGAATACAGGAAGATATACATCAATGCTTT
>JAJZHJ010000176.1 GCA_021804525.1 Bacteroidota bacterium
AACAAGAACCATACGATCGGAATTATTTTGCTCATTGTTGGCATCTTATTCCGACTATCTGATATCATCCGGCTTACACAAAATGTGTCAGAGTTTATCTGGCCTGCCTTGTTAATTGTCGCCGGAATAGTTATGCTATTGGGTACAAAAAACAGAAAAAGATAATTTTCATCAGATATTCAACATGAACATCGTTTGTATCGGGTCAGGAAACGTTGGTTGGCATTTGGCAAGCCATTTAGCAGAGGCCGACTTTACCATTCGACAAATCGTCAGTCGAACAACTGACCATGCCCGCAGGTTAGGACAATTAGTAAATGCGCCATTCACGACGAACATGGCGGAGATTGTGAATAACGCAGATATCTATTTATATGCCGTACCAGACGATCAACTAGCAACCATTATTGCACAAAATCCTGTCAAAACAGGGATTCATTGCCATACTTCAGGCAGTTTACCAAAAGAACTTTTTGCTGGAAAAGTTGAAAATTATGGGATATTTTATCCTTTACAAACTTTCTCAAAACAGAAACAAATTGATTTTCAGAATATTCCCATTCTACTGGAAGCAAATAATAAAAGCACTTTAAAAGCACTACACAAGCTGGCAGCACATCTTAGCAGTCAAATTCTTGAAACAAATTTTGAACAACGCCAGCAACTACACCTTGCAGCGGTATTTGCTTGCAATTTCAGCAATAGCCTCTTTACCATTGCTGATAAGATATTGAAAGAAGTTAATCTGCCTTTTGACCTTTTGCTTCCGCTTATACGCGAAACCGTCGAAAAAGTTAGTTTACTAAAACCTGAAGCAGCTCAAACAGGACCAGCTGCAAGAAATGACATCAACGTTATCGCGCACCATTTATCCTTGTTGGAGGTCAATCCACGCTTGCAAACGCTTTACCGTATAATGACAGAAATCATTCAAGCACAATAGAATAAAAAATGTATCAGCAATTTTCTTTATTTACGGAAAATGAGATAATTTCTTCCGTTTGTTTCTCTTCCAAAAAATGAATCAAGGGCTTAGAGACTTGAATCAAGTGTTGACGTGCAAATAGTTTCACCTTGGTGTGTGTCGCTTCATCGTAAATCAGAAAATAAAGTTTTGTTTTCCCATTCGAATCGTCAATTGTCAATGCTTTGATATCGTTGATCAGATCTTCGCTTAACTTGCTGATTTCAATTTTAATACAAATCGAGTGCAATAATGTCTCTGTTTCGACAAAGGCGGGTAGCAATGCCATACGTTTTACTTTAAAGTCCAATACCACAGGTTGCGATGCATCTCTTGGCCTGCTATTTTTCCAATCCGATCCACGCTCTTGCACCACCCCCCAAACTAAGACAAAAAGGTTGGAAATCATAAACTTATTGAATTCAACAAAATCGTTCTGAAAAAGCATCATTCTATAGGAGCTACTATAATCCTCAATCGTTATCGAACCAAATGGACGTCCGTTTTTTGTAGTTCCCTGTTGAGTAGCCGTAACTATACCCCCGACAATAATTTCACGACCTTGCAAAGATTCAAGATCATTTAATTCGGCTAGCTGCGTGTTGCAACCATAACGTAATTCCAATTCATATTTATCAAGCGGATGAGCCGAAAGATAAATGCCAACATACTCCCTTTCTTTGTTTAGTCGCTCCAGCGAAGGCCAATTTTGAGCAAAAGGAATCGTTGGTTTGGCAACCGCAACCTCTTCAACTCCTCCAAAGAGTGAATTCGTTACATTTGCTTTATCGTTTTGGACTTTATTGCCATAACGAATCAAGGAATCAATCACTTGCTCATCCTTGCCATTTTGAACAAAAAATTGTTCCCTTTTCACATCATTCAACGCATCAAAAGCACCAGCAAGAACTAAACTTTCAACCGCTTTGCGATTACATGCGTTCAAATTGACACGTTCAAAAAAATCAAAAGTCGAGCGAAAAACACCATTTTTTTCCCGCTCATTTACAATGGCATCAACAGCACCTTCTCCCACTCCTTTAACACCACCTAATCCAAATCGAATAGCACCTTTTTTATTGACAACAAAATGGAGACGGCTTTCATTAACATCTGGCCCTAACACTTCGATTTTCATCGACCTGCACTCATCCATAAATTTAGCTACATCCGTAATAGAATCTTTATTTCGGGTTAAATTAGCCGCCATAAATTCTGCTGGATAATTAGCTTTCAAATAGGCTGTTTGATAAGCAATCCATGAATAACAAGTTGCATGGGATTTATTGAACGCATATGAAGCAAAGGATTCCCAATCGTCCCAAATCTTCAACACAACTGCTTCTTCATAACCATTGCGTTGGCAACCATCTACAAACTTGGCCTTCAAAGAGGTCATTTTGTCTTTCAGTTTTTTCCCCATTGCTTTCCGTACCTCATCGCTCTGACCGCGCGTGAAACCAGCCAATAAACGAGACAACAACATCACCTGTTCTTGATATACAGTGATGCCGTAGGTTTCTTTCAAGTAACGTTCCATGATGGGAATATCATAGACGATAGGATTCCGGCCTTGTTTTCGATCGATAAACTCAGGAATATTGCTTATTGGACCAGGACGATACAAAGCATTCATGGCTATCAAATCTTCAAACTGTGAGGGTTGCAGATCGTGCAAATATTTCTGCATTCCGGCCGATTCAAACTGAAAAATCCCTGTGGTTTGTCCGGCGCTAAAAAGTTCGTATGTTTTTTTATCGTCAAGTGGTATAGCGCTTATGTCCAAATCGATACGATTAGACTGTCTGATATTATTCAAAGCTTCTTTTATAATGGATAATGTCTTCAAGCCAAGAAAATCCATTTTTATCAATCCAACATGCTCAATTACCGATCCCTCATATTGAGTTACCAAAAGTTCTTGATTACTATTCTTGTCTTTAACAGTACTTAAAGGTACAAAGTTTGTTAAGTCATCAGACCCAATAATCACACCGCAAGCATGTACCCCTGTTTGGCGTACCGTTCCTTCCAACATTTCTGCATATTTAATGGTGTCGGCAAGTTTGCGATTGGGAGATTCTCGTGCTGCCCTTAGCTCCGGAACATATCTCAAGCAGTTTGACAGCGTAATTTTTGTCTCTTTACCGTCCGTATCGGGTAACTTTTCAGGGACAAATTTCACTAATTGATTAGCCTCTTCTAATGGCAGATTTTGCACTCTGGCTACATCTTTGATACTTGATTTTGTAGCCATTGTTCCATACGTAATAATATGAGCAACCCTCTCCTTCCCATATTTGTCAGTTACCCATCGTAACACATCATCTCGCCCATCGTCATCAAAATCAATATCAATATCAGGCATTGAAATACGATCCGGATTTAAAAAACGCTCAAACAGTAAATCATATCGTAACGGATCAATATCTGTTATTTTCAAACAATATGCAACCACGGAACCAGCTGCCGAACCACGACCTGGACCAACGGCCACTTTCATATCACGAGCAGCTTGAATAAAATCTTGTACAATTAAAAAATAACCGGGAAAACCCATCTGTTTGATCACTCCTAATTCAAAAGTGATCCGTTCCTGTACGTCAGGTGAGATTTCTTCTCCGTAACGCTGCTTAGCACCTTGCATCGTTAACATTTCCAAATAATCAGCTTCTAATTTGATTCGGATTACCTTATTATAGCCTCCTAATTTGTCAAAATGGTCCCCATATTCTTCACGCAACATTGCTTCGTCGTAAAGCAAACAATACCTGTCTTCCGTCGAAAAACTCTCTGGAATTGGAAATCTAGGCATAATAGCATCTGAATCAATATTGTAGAATTCAACCTTTTCAGCAATTTCCAATGTATTTTGTATTGCCTCAGGCACATCCGAAAATATTCTCATCATTTCTTCAGGAGTTTTCAACCACTCCTGTTTTGTATAATGCATCCTATTGGGATCATCAAAATCTTTTCCTGTGCTTAGGCAAATCAATCTATCATGTCCTTCCGCATGTTCTTGTTCCACGAAATGAACGTCGTTTGCCGCAATTACCTTTGTACCCGTTTTTTTAGACAAACGCAATAATTCCTTGTTTACAATCTGTTGCTTTTCATAAACTTGAACATCAGAATTGGTATCTAATGTTTGATGTCGTTGCATCTCCAAGTAGAAATCGTCACCAAAACGTTCTTTGAACCAAGATATAGCCTCCTCAGCACCAGATAAATCACCTGAGAGAATCTTTGACGGAATCTCACCGCCTAAGCATGCTGTACTAATAATCAATCCTTCTTTGTATTTGTCTAACAATTCTTTATCGATACGAGGCCGATAATAAAACCCATCAATCCAAGCGGATGAAATCAACTTGCACAAGTTTTGATATCCAATTTTATTTTTAGCCAAAAGGATTAAATGGTGTCCGCTTCCGTCTTCTTTAATACTTTTCTCAAAACGGTTACGCCGTGCCACGTACGTTTCACAACCTAAAATGGGCTTAAACAACCGTTTAACCAATGCATCTTTTTTGCTCTGCCACTCATTCAGAGTCGTTAATTGATCCTCATTAACCAACGTGGCAATATGATTATCT
>JAJZHJ010000177.1 GCA_021804525.1 Bacteroidota bacterium
TGAAATATATTGCTTTATTGATAGCTGCAAGGAGCTTAAAAGTCCAAAAATATCAAAGTGATAATGGGAACGGAACATATATTAATCCGGTTATTCCCACAGATGTTCCGGATCCTGATGTAATCCGGGTTGGAAATACCTACTACATAGTTAACACCACGATGTTTATTTTCCCCGGAGTAACGATACTCAAGTCTCATGATCTGGTAAACTGGCAATACTGCTTTAATGCTGTTCAGCGGTTTGACTTCAGCCCTTGTTACAACCTTGATGGCTGTAACAGGTATGGACATGGTCAGTGGGCAACAAGTTTGAGATACCATAATGGGAAATACTATTTGCTGTTCATTACACTTGACGAAGGAGGCTTTCTTTGTACGGCAACCAACCCCGAAGTTCCATGGAAGATCAGGCATCTGCCAAAAGGATTTTACGATGCAAGCTTACTCTTTAATACGGATGGAAAGATATATGTGGTACATGGCAACAGTCAGATTTACGTAACCGAACTTAATAAAAACTTTCCCCCTGTCGGAAAGGATTCTTTAGTCTTCACCGGCGATATCCGTTACAGATTAGAAGGTACCCACTTTTATAAGATTAATGGTTTTTGCTATTTGTATAATACGTATGGAGGTGTTGACGGGATACAGGTGGCGCTTTGGTCGAAACATGTTTATGTCCCTTATAAAGAAAAAGTAGTGATGAGAGATACTACACGGGGAGTAAATTTTGGTATTCATCAAGGAGCGCTCGTCAAAACACAAACCGGAGAATGGTGGACGATACTTTTTGTGGATCAAGGGGCATTTGGGCGTTTTCCTTCTTTGCAACCGGCTAAATGGATCGATGGATGGCCAATGGTGTGCGTTGATGGAAAGGCTGTTGTCATTTATAAAAAACCTAATATTGGAAGAGAATATCCAATCACAACATTGCCTACATCTGATCAGTTTGACAGTCCTAAGTTAGTTATGCAGTGGGGATGGAATCACAATCCCGATTCGACGAAATGGTCGCTAACCGAAAAACGCGGATACCTGAGACGCAAGAAAGTCAAAGTCGTGTCTGAATTGCCACAAGCTCGAAATACCTTGACGCAACGAATTTTTGCTTATTACTCCAAGCATATTCTAGCAACAGCTTCTACCAAAATGGATATTCGTCATATGAGGAATGGTGACGTAGCTGGACTTGCCGTTTTTCAGAACCCTTATGCCTTTATTGGAATCAAGCGGACAAACGGCGCCAACTATATTGTTATGGAGAATAATGGTATCACTGTTGATTCTACTTTGACAAGGGCATCAACGATATATATTAAGATATATACAAATTATGACACTAGTCAGGCAACCTTCGCATATAGCACCGATAACAAGTCATTTATTCATTTCGGTAATACACTCTGGTTGCGATTTAGTCTTCAAATCTTTACAGGAAACAATTTCTGCCTTTTCAATTATGCAACCAGGGCATTAGGCGGGTATGTAGATTTCGACTGGTTCAAAGTAGCTCCAGAGGCCATCATTAATTCTGTGCCTGTAAAGAAGGAATCATTAATTAGCTGATTGGCTGAAGAGCGTAGAGTTGAAAATAGTTTAAAACGATATTAAAAGAGCTGTTACTATGCGGAAATATGGTTTTTATACGCTTATGGTAGTTATGTCGATAATATGCGAAGTGGGCAATTTATTCGCTCAAAACCCGATTATCTTGGATCAGTTTACCGCTGATCCGTCGGTAAGAGTGTTTGATGGGAAAGTTTACCTCTATCCTTCACATGATATCTTGGCTAAACCCGGGAAAGGAAGACAGGGCTGGTTTTGTATGAAAGACTATCATGTGTTTTCATCGAAAAACCTTACCGATTGGAGGGATTATGGCGTTATTTTGAGTCAGAATAAAGTCAAATGGGTTGATTCCACATTATATAGTATGTGGGCGCCGGATTGTGTTTTCAGAAACGGTAAATACTATTTTTACTTTCCGGCACCGGCAAGAAATTCTGCCTTTGGAAAAGGATTTTCAATAGGAGTTGCCATTTCAGCCAAACCGTACGGCCCTTTTACGCCACAACCGGAACCTGTAAAAGATGTGCATGGAATCGATCCATGCGTGCTTATGACTCCAGATGGACAAACTTATATGTATTGGGCGCAGGGGAAAATTTATGTGGCAAAACTGAAAAACGATATGCTGGGACTTGCTACTGAACCTCGTGTGATTGAAGGTCTTCCTGAGAAAGGCCTCATAGAGGGGCCTTTTATCTTTGAACGAAAAGGAATTTATTACTTGACTTATCCCCATGTACAAAATCAAACCGAAAGGCTCGAATATGCTATGGCAGATAATCCCATGGGGCCTTTTAAGGTTATGGGAGTCTTAATGGATGCAACACCTGATTGCTGGACGAATCAAAACTCAGTCGTCAAGTTTCAAGGACAATGGTATTTGTTTTATCATCATAATGATTTATCTCCTCATTTTGATAAAAACAGATCTGTCAGGATCGATAGTCTGTTTTTCAATCCGGATAGTACCATTAAAAAAGTGATACCTACATTGCGCGGAGTGGGAATAACCGATGCTACCCGAAAAATACAGATTGACAGGTATAGCCGTAAAAGCCAACAAGGTATATCCATCGCTTTTCTTGATTCCCTAAATACGTTCAAAGGCTGGAAAACTATTCTCAGTGCTTCGAATGCCTGGATACAATACAATAAAGTTGATTTTGGAGGTAAACTCAAATGGATTAATGTAAAGGCTTTATCCAAAACAGGAGGCGTTTTGCAAATAAGGTTGGATAAAATTAACAGACCAGTCATTGCCCGGATAAAAATACCTGTGACGAATACATGGACAGTCTTCCATTCTCCTTTATTAGCTTTCCATTCAGGCATACATAATTTGGTTGTACAGCTTATGGACGATAAGAATGTTGCAATAGATTGGGTAAGTTTTCAGTAAATCTGCTTGATGTAAACCGGTTAATTTTTTAATATATGATGAAAAATCAATTTGTTTGCCTTTTAATATTGATGTGTGTGCCTTTTCTGCTGCACGCTGAGGATGGTCACAGCCTTTGGCTACGAGGCAAACGTACAGGGCCTGTCAATGTGGTTTGTTCAAAACATTCAGCTACAATCGATATTGCCAAGCAGGAATTGCATGAAGGTTGGCAAGGGAAGGCAAATGCTACGTTTGCTCTTACCATCAAACAAAACAAATCCATTAAAGGCGATGGATATATGCTGAGCGCTGATTGTGTTCAGGCAAATACCGACTTGGGTATTCTGTATGGAGTTTATGCGCTCCTGCGTCACCAGCAAACTGGTAATCCTATCCGGGATGTAATCATTAGCAATCCATCCTATGAGCGACGTATATTGGATCATTGGGATAATCTGGACGGAACTATTGAGCGAGGATATGCAGGGCGTTCTATATTTTGGCATGATGGAAGGGATTCTTTAGCCGTGACGGAGAAGGACAAAAAAGTATGGCAGGCATATGCCCGTGCTGATGCATCTATTGGAATAAATGGAGCTGTTCTTGATAATGTGAATGCTTCCCCTTTGATATTGACTACAGAATACCTAAATAGGGTCAAAGCGATTGCCGATGTTTTACGCCCTTACGGAATCAGAACGTATCTTTCTGTGAATTTTGCATCTCCTGCTGTGATTGGTGGGTTAAAAACGGCAGATCCGTTAAATCCTGAAGTACAAAAATGGTGGAAAGATAAAGCGAAGGAAATTTATGGTATGATTCCTGATTTTGGTGGATTCTTAGTAAAAGCCAGTAGTGAAGGGCAACCAGGTCCGCAGGATTATGGTCGTACCCATGCCGATGGAGCCAATATGCTGGCAGATGCGCTAAAGCCTTATGGAGGTATTGTTATGTGGCGCGCTTTTGTTTATAGTTCTTCCGGCGATGACAGGGCAAAGCAGGCTTATTCGGAGTTTATGCCGCTTGACGGAAAGTTCCATGATAATGTAATCATTCAGGTAAAAAATGGACCGGTAGATTTTCAGCCACGGGAACCTTTTAGTCCTCTTTTTGGTGCCATGAAAAAGACATCTGTAATGCCTGAATTAGAAATAACGCAGGAATATCTCGGTCAGGCAATACACTTGGTGTTTTTAGCCCCAATGTGGGAAGAGTTTTTGAAAAGTGACACCTATCAGGAAGGGGAAGGAAGTACCGTTGCCCGTTGTACTGATGGAAGTCTTTTTCCTCAAAAATATACTGCGATTGCCGGTGTGGCCAATATAGGATCAGACACTAATTGGTGCGGTCATCCATTTGCCCAGGCAAACTGGTATGCCTTTGGCCGTTTAGCATGGAACAACCAATTGTCAAGCGACCAGATTGCCGACGAATGGCTGAAACTCACCTTTCTACCTACGGTATCGGAAGATAAAACCAAGTCAACCATTCTTCCTATTGTATGGGATATAAAATTCCTCAAGCCGGTAAAAAAAATGATGCTCGAAAGCAGGGAGGCAGCAGTAAACTACATGATGCCGCTGGGATTACATTGCCTTTTTGCTCCG
>JAJZHJ010000178.1 GCA_021804525.1 Bacteroidota bacterium
AGAATAATCCCGCCGCGTGGGCCACGCAATGTCTTATGTGTCGTAGAGGTGACAATATGAGCATATTTTAGTGGATTTTCAAGAAGATGTGCTGCAATAAGTCCGGCAGGATGTGCCATGTCGATCATCAGCAAGGCGCCGATTTTGTCGGCAATAGCACGCATACGGGCATAATCCCAATCGCGCGAATAGGCGGAAGCTCCACCTACAATAAGTTTTGGCTGCTCGCGAAGCGCCACCTCTTCCATTTGGTCATAATCAACGCGTCCGGTATCTTCGCGTACATTGTATGCTAATGGTTGATAAAGAATCCCCGAACTGTTGACAGGTGAACCATGCGAAAGATGTCCGCCATGCGAAAGGTTCAATCCTAAAAATTTATCACCGGGATTCAGAACTGCTAAAAAGACAGCTGCATTAGCTTGAGCGCCTGAATGTGGTTGAACGTTCGCATACTCAGCGCCGAAAAGTTGTTTCAAACGTTCGATAGCAAGTTGTTCGCTTAGGTCAACAACTTCGCAACCGCCATAATAACGATGGCCAGGGTAGCCTTCTGCATATTTATTGGTAAGCCATGTTCCCATAGCTTGCATTACCTGATCACTTACAAAATTTTCGGAAGCAATGAGTTCAATACCTTTTAATTGGCGTTGATGTTCCTGTTCGATAATCGAAAAAATAGCATTGTCTCGTGTCATGTGAAAGGAATAAATCAAAGGGTGAAAAAACGTTGTTAATTTGAGTACAAAGGTAGGTTTTTTGACGCGAAATGAAGGTGTTGAAAAGTAAAAAAACCATGATTTGTCGGTTTTGTTTTGCAAATTGAATGTTTCGGTAGATGGGGTTATTTGGTTTGGATGGGTTGTTATGTTTTGACGATTGTTTTGCCATGTCCAATGTTTTGAGAAGCTTTGAGGTGGAATGAATGATTTATGGAGCATGAAATGTTTTTTTGTACCTTTGTGGCACTTATGGAACTTTCCGAACTATTGTCGTTTTATTCTACTCATCCACAGCTTCTTGCTGTAGAAAAATGGATGAATTCGGCGGAACAATACTTGCACATTAGTGGTCTTCTTGGGTCTTCGAGAGCGTTAATGAACGCTTCCTTATTCTTAAAACGCCAGTCAACGTGGTTGGTGGTATTGGATGATGCTGACGATGCAAGCTATTTTTATCATGATCTGACGCAATTAATTTCTAAAGAATCAGTCTTTTTTTACCCGTCTTCATTTAAAGGTACCGTAAAACAGGGAAAGATTGATGCGGCCAATGAGATTTTACGTACCGAAGCCATTCAGGTAGTAGCACGTGGCGACAGAGTGATAGTGGTGACCTATCCCGATGCGTTGATCGAGAAAGTGATTGATGCACATACGTTGAATGATTGTACATTGACATTGCATGTTGGTGAACAGATTGATACTGATTTTGTGATCGATTTGTTCATGGAATATGGGTTCGAGCGTGTAGATTTTGTGTATGAGCCGGGTCAGTTTTCGGTAAGAGGAAGCATACTTGATGTGTTTTCCTTCTCAAGCGAATTGCCTTACCGGATCGATTTTTTCGGGAAAGAGATTGAAACAATACGAACCTTCGATATTGAAACCCAACTCTCTAAAGAATCGCATCAAACCATTTCCATTGTTTCTGATTTGAAACAGGAAAAAAGCACGGGAAAGATATCTTTTTTTGAACTTATATCACCTGATACCTTTTTGCTTTTCGCCAACTATTCGTTCGCGCATCAGCGTATGAACGCGTTGTATGATGATGCTCTGGTAAAAGCGAACGAATCATCCGAAGTGATTCCAAACTTAGCTCCGAGTTTAATTAGCGGAATGGACATGGATGAAAGGGTGAATGCTTTTCGAACGGTGGAATTGAGCACGCAGACTTCATTCTCTTCGGACATTGTCATTCAGTTTAATACCTCTTTGCAACCGCCATTTCACAAGAACTTTGATTTTGTAAGTCAACATTTCCTGCAAAAATTAGAAGAAGGTTATCGCATCTTTGTATGCAGTGACAGCAAAAAACAACATGACCGATTGACGGCTATTTTTCATGATCGTGGCGATCGTATCGATTTCACGCCTGTGGTAAAAACGCTTCACGAAGGGTTCATGGATCACGATTTGTCTGTGTGCTTTTACACCGATCATCAGCTTTTCGACCGTTTTCATCGTTATTCGTTGCGATCGGACAGTGCGCGCACCGGTAAGGTAGTGATGACACTCAAAGAGTTGAATCAATTAAACATAGGTGATTATGTGGTGCACGTCGATCATGGTATTGGTCGTTTTGGCGGATTAATGACGTCGGATGTTAACGGCAAACGGCAGGAAATGATCAAGCTGCTCTATAAAGATGATGATATGATCTTTGTAAGCATTCATTCGTTGCATCGCATTTCAAAATATAAAGGGAAAGAGGGTGAGCCGCCGCATGTCAATAAGTTAGGTTCGGGAGCATGGGAACGGCTGAAGGACAGAACCAAGAAGAAAGTAAAGGATATTGCGCGCGAGTTGATTCAATTGTATGCACGTCGTCGTGCCGAACAGGGATTTCGTTTCGCGCCCGACAGTTATTTGCAGCAGGAGCTGGAAGCATCGTTTATTTATGAGGATACCCCTGACCAAACAAAGGCTACGGCCGACGTGAAACAGGATATGGAGTCGGAGCTTCCGATGGATCGGTTAGTGTGTGGTGACGTTGGATTTGGTAAAACGGAAGTGGCTATTCGTGCTGCCTTCAAAGCGGCGACCGATGGCAAGCAAGTGGCTGTTCTGGTTCCCACAACGGTGTTGGCGGCGCAACATTTCCGTACGTTCAGCGAGCGGTTAAAGGATTTTCCCTGCACAGTCGACTATATGAGCCGCGCACGCTCTTCTGCCGCCATGAAAGAGCTTCTGCAACGATTGAAAGAGGGGAAAATCGATATTGTGATCGGTACACACAAGTTGATTGGTAGCAGTGTTCATTTCAAAGATCTGGGGTTACTCATTATCGATGAGGAACAGAAGTTTGGGGTTTCGGTGAAAGAGAAATTACGGCAATTGAAAGTGAATGTAGATACATTGACTATGACGGCGACGCCTATTCCGCGTACCTTGCAATTCTCGCTGATGGGCGCGCGCGACTTGTCGATCATTAACACACCTCCACCCAACCGGTATCCTATTCACACCGAGTGGCATACTTTTGATGAAGAGATGATTCGGGAGGCAATTCGTTTCGAGATAAGCCGCAACGGGCAAGTCTTCTTTGTGCACAACCGTATTCATTCCATCTATGAAATGGAAGCGTTAGTAAAGCGCTTAGTGCCGGGTGTACGCGTGGCTGTGGGGCATGGTCAGATGGCTCCTGATAAGTTGGAACAGGTCATTCTGGATTTTATCGACTATGATTATGACGTATTGATTGCCACGGCCATTATCGAGTCGGGAATTGATATGCCGAATGTCAATACCATTATCATCAATCAGGCGCATCAGTTCGGATTGAGCGATCTGCACCAGTTGCGCGGTCGCGTGGGACGAAGCAACCGGAAAGCTTTCTGTTATTTATTTGCTCCACCTGAAGGCATGTTGACACCTGAAGCAAGACGACGCTTGCAAGCCATTGAAAATTTCGCCGATCTGGGTAGTGGATTCAATCTTGCCATGCAGGATCTGGATATTCGTGGAGCCGGCAACATGTTGGGCGCCGAGCAAAGTGGGTTTATTGCTGAATTGGGCTACGAAATTTATCAGAAGATTCTGAATGAAGCGGTGCAGGAGTTACGTGACGAAGAGTTTTCGGATCTTTACCGCGAAGTGGCCGAACAGCAGGAAGGCACAGTCGATTATGTCGTTGATTGCCAAATTGAATCCGATTTCGAGATGATGTTTCCAACCGATTACATCGAAAGCGTTTCGGAGCGGATGAATTTGTATCGTCAGTTGGATAACATTAATAATGAACTTGAGTTGACGGCTTTTGAAAAAGAGTTGCTCGATCGGTTTGGTAAAATTCCTTCTCAGGGACTTGATCTTATTCAGGTTGTTCGTTTGCGTTGGTTGGCAAAGAGTTTTGGATTCGAGAAAATAATTCTGAAGAATGAGAAATGGATTGCCTATTTGGTTTCTAATGCGCAATCGGCCTATTATCAATCGGAAATTTTCGGTAAATTATTGACTTACATCTCCCGTAATCCCCGCCGATGTCAGTTGCGCGACGTGAAAGGCAAACGTTCCATCGTTATTTCGTCCATTCACAGCATCAGCGAAACATATTCCATTTTGCAGGGTATTCAAAACCAAGCATAACGAATAGTTTTATACCATATTGTAAAGCCATTACTCATGAACCGAGAATTCATAGTCGATTGTGATGGTTTCCCTTTTGACACAGTTCATTGAACACCCCCCTAAGAAAAACAGTGCATACCCTATGTAATATAGCATACACGCTGTACAACATTGCATACACTCTTTCTAAAATAGAATAGACCCTGTACGATAATGTTTAGACTCTTTCCAATATAGAATAGACTCTGTGGG
>JAJZHJ010000179.1 GCA_021804525.1 Bacteroidota bacterium
TAAATTATTCACATTCAAGAGTATGATAATGTTTTTATGCGAGTTCCATATGACCTTAATGAAAAAAATAAACAAATTCATATGAAATCCCATCATTTGCTCTTGTGATTTCCGTTTAACACGCTATATCTGCCTATATGTCGATTCATTTAGCCATTTTGTCTATTATTTTTTCAACTTCAGCATTCTTCTTGTACTTTTACCCAAGCATTGCATCAGAAAAATCGCTAATATCTCAACAATCTGATAGTGTTGCCTGATGTCATCAAACGTGTATATAAATAAAACAACAATTTGGATGACAATTAACCAAGTTTCATCCATTCATATTAAAACTGTTCCAAAATGAAAAAAGTTCATTATGTTCAGCGTATTATAAGCATTGTAGCAATGTTGTACTTGTTATCAGCATTTACAGTATCGGCTAAGAAAATGAAATCATGTACTACTAGCACGTATTGTTCCGATCTTACTGATACAATCGCACCTGTCAATATGGTTATAAAATCGTTTTCCACATTTGCCGATGGAAAAGCGTTGATTAAAGTGTATACCAATGATTCCGGACTCAAAATCCAATTAATTGCAGCAGATGAAAAGACACAGCAAACATGGCTTTTTAACGGACTTATCGTTTATGTTGACCCGACAGGCAAAAGCAGTGATAAATATTCCATGACTTTCCCTTCGTTCATGTCATTAGGACATCCAAAAATGTTGCCTGTTAATCAGAATCAGGAGCAACAGCCTAATGCAACAAGCCAAGACCCAACTTCGGGCGATCTGTCTTCATCAGACACATATCCAAGTCAACAGGCTGATCGCCATCCTGATATTTCATTGATTGTGCAAAAGATGAATCTAAAAGGGGCAACATTGAATATTGATGGTAATACTATTTTTGCCGGCACATCATTGGCCAAAGTTTCATTAATAGCCGATCAAAGAATTTGTTATACAATAAAATTGCCGTATTCAATTTTTAATAAGAAGAATCTTAAACCTGAGAATATCAGCGTAGGCATTCTTTCTGAATTTTCATTTCCACAAAGATCAACAGACAGTGCTGGTGGAGAAATGGGAGGACGCGAAGGAGGTATGGGTGCCCCTAATGGAATGGGCGGTCCTGGCAATGGAATGGGTGGCCCCGGTGGTAGAATGGAAAGCCCTGAAGGAAATATGGGTGGTCCCAACGGAGGAATGTCATCTATGCAAAGTGATAATCATAATCGCTTCTCTCAAATGCAACAACCTATCAAAGGTTGGATTCAAGTATCTGTAGCTCATCAATAATTTATGCTGAGACACACATCATAATTGCATAGTTCGGTTATAACGTTGACAATCATGTTAAAATATTTCATTAAATATGACAGATGAATATGAAGGCGGTATCATTTCCCTATTCCACATTCAGCAGCTTGTGCATTTGCACGGATAATCGCCAGGCAGGATGTTGTTTTACGAAGTCGATACAATAGGTCATATTTTCTTCGCTGCGGCTGAACCGTTTCTTTTCTTCTCCCATAAAAATCGGGCTTATGAAATAATTGACAGCCGGAGGTAGTTCTTCTATGCGAGGCGGGGTCTCCCCTACTCCAATCGGATAACGAAACTCATCTACAGAACTGAAGTTCTCTCGCAACGTTTTGGGTGTTACTTTAGGACTACAAGCAATATAATCGATCTTCGAAGGCACTTGGTTTGTTCCGTTGGTTTCGATGCAATGAAAATAACCATTAAAATGTTCAAGCATCGTGTCCGTAAGTTGCAAAGTCGGTTCGCCTCCTGTCCAGATGATCATTTTACCGGGATACTGCTGCACTGCTTTCAACACTTCGGCAATAGTCATGCTCGTCCCATGACTCCAATCGGTATCGCAAAACCAACAATGTTCGTTACAACCCGAAAGCCGCACAAAGATTGCCGGTTTCCCAAAATTAGCTCCTTCGCCTTGTATGGAATAAAAGATTTCGACTACGTTCAACAGATCAATCGATTTCATACGATGCCTTCGTTTTAGGCGTTTCACTCACTTCGACTTTAAACAGCTCAGGGAATTGAGGTTTAAACGTGTCGTAAAGATATTTAGCAAGATTCTCAGCGGTGGGATTGAAGGATAAAATATCATTCAAATGCTGATGGTCGAGTTGTTCATCAACATAACGTTTCACCGGTTCCAAATCGAGGTAATCAATCACAAAACCGATGTCGTTAAGAGTGACCGAACGAAAAAAAACGGTTACTATATAATTATGCCCATGAACTCTGCGACATTGATGCTCTTCGGGTAAACGGTTCAAGGCGTGGCTTGCCGAAAAATGAAATTCTTTACTAATAATGTACATACGATGGATTGGAAGTTTTCTGACGTTGCATATCCGTCTATCTTTTAATTTCGGGAAACGATGCATTCCATTATCCCTGAAAGAGTCCGATATCGAATAAAATGCAAAATTAGAACAATGTCACCCTATTTCCAAATATTCCGGGACATCCTGCCCGATTATCAATGAAATGAGTAATGAATAATTGCCAATTGGTTCCCGATGGACAGGAAAACTACAACCTTTCGTAAAGCGGTCTGGGAATCAGTTGCGCAAGTAAGGCAACAAAGCGCCAACGTTTCGTGATATAGACAATTTTCTTTCGGTTCTCAATAGCTTTCACTATTTGTCGGGATGCCTTTGGCACCGAAGCCGACCAAAATACACCTTCACTTTTACCCATTGCCGTGTCAACAAATCCGGGACGAATATCAGTTACCACGATTGGCAGACGGTGATGATGCGCAATTTGTCGGAGTGCTTGTAAATAGTTCATTTGGTAGGCTTTTGTGGCGCTGTAGGCAGGGGCGAGCTTATTCCCGCGCAGGCCTGCAATCGAAGTGATGGAGGCTATTTGTCCTTCGCGTTGTTTTCTGAAAAAATTAAACGCCCAGACGACAACAGCTGTGAAACCTTCCACATTAGTTTTCAAGGTACTGTGTTCTATCTCAACTGCTAACTCTGCGTTGCGGTGACCGGTTCCCGAACTTAACACCAACAAATCAAGTCCACCCAATTCAGCCGTCAAAGCCTCCAAATGTCCGGCAACAGTTTGTGAATTGTCTATGTCAAACGACCTTACGATGATGTTTTCGGGGTACTGTTGTTTCAATTCCAGCAACAATGCTATACGGCGGCCTGTAATGCCCACTTTATATCCCTTTTTTGCATACAATTGCGCTATCCCTTTGCCGATACCCGAAGTAGCGCCTACAATAATGACTTTCTTCATCTTGTGTTTGTCAACTGTTTTTGCTCTCCTTTTTATAAAGCTATAAATCAACTTCTGATTATTTAGCCACTAAACAACAAAGCATTGATTCATTAGAAATTAACCTTATGCATACTTAAAATCGATGTTACAAAATTAATGCTTTTTCATCCCGATTCAATCAAGAAAGTCATATTCGAGTAAAATCAAGCATTATTACATTAAGCGACAAAAATAATAGCAACAAATAACTTTTTGAACATCAATTTTATTGTATTATCTTTGTTGTTCATAAACGGTTTAGTGCATTACATGGCATAAAAATACAGTTGTAATCTCTTTCTATGGCGATAATTTACTGATAGCATTATGATGATTACTCCTTTGTACGTTCTTTATCCGTTTCAATAGCAGGATGATTCATTATTTATACAGTATTTGCGAGTATTCAAGATAAACAGTCTGTCTCTTTGAAATAATATCATATTGTTTGAACAAAAAGCTCTAATAGTGATATACAATGCTCCATTGTATATGAGAATTATGCTATATTAGACAAACAATGCTCCATTGTTTGTAAGTTCTATTCTATTTTTGATGAACAATAATCCATTGTTTGTGAGTAATATCGCGTTTCTGATAAACAATAGTACATTGTTTATGATTATTCTCTTTTTATTGATAAACAATACTCCATTGTTTGTGAGATTTTATCCTGAATTTACAAACAATGCCTCATTGTTTGTACTATATGAGCTTGATTTGATCAATAATTTGACGGTTTTTATCCAATAATTGACCTTTTCTCTCAATTGTGCTCTATTTTAGGATAAAAACATGTGAAGGAAGGAATGGTTTCGCCGGATATTCTATAAATAATTGACTACCTGATATAGTAAAGAAAAAATAGTAGTTAGTACCGCTTTAAATATTAAAACATTATGCTATGAAACGAATCCCGATGTTCGGGACGGGTTCCATACGTCCTTAAACAAAAAAAATATTATCGTATGAAAAGACATCAAGTACTGTACAATTTCTCGCCGAATAAATTTAAAGATGCACCATTGAGTATAATGGCAACTCAAGTTCAAGAAAAGATGACGAACAACCCCCATTTTCCAGCTCCAAACCCCGATTTGGAGAAAATGATAGAGGCTAATACGGATTATCTTAAATCGTTGAGCAAAGTAAAAAATGGGAGTAAAGTTGATACCGTAATTAAAAAAAAATTGCGGAAAGCTTTAGAAGTGT
>JAJZHJ010000180.1 GCA_021804525.1 Bacteroidota bacterium
TTTGAAATTTAATCACGATTAATTTATGAAGAAGGAAGAAGAATGCTTGTATTGTAGTCGGAATAAAAAACAAAAAGATTTGATGATTGAGATTGCTGATTTTGGTGTATCTATGCTCTTTTTGTTTAAAGAACAAAGTTATCGGGGGCACTGTGTATTAGCGTATAAAGATCATGTCAATTCTTTTTATGAATTAAGTGAAGAGAATCGGAATTTGTTTATGAATGATGTGTCAAAGGTAGCCAATGTGCTGACTGAGTTGTATCACCCCGATAAGATTAACTTTGGTTTTTTCTCTGACAAATTACCGCATTTGCATGTTCACATTGTACCAAAATATATCGATAAAGTTTCATGGGGAAAGTCCTTCGTGATAAATCCAAATAAAGTTTATATGACCGAAAAAGGGCTGAATGATATGGCGGATAATATAAAGGGTTTTTTTGATAACCGTTTATGAGATTCTATTTTTCCACTTCAAATATATGTTCCGGGTATCGTACCTGAACTAAATATAATCCGTTTGGATTTACTGACGTGCCTGCTTTGCTTCTGTCTTTTGCTTCGATGATGGATCTAAAATCATTTTCAACCAGATTGCCACGTCCGACTTGTATTAATGTTCCTACAATGGCTCGCACCATATTGCGTAAAAAACGATTGGCAGTGATGGTGAATACCCATCGTTCGCCTCGTTGTTCCCAATAGGCTTCTTGAATATCGCAGTCATTCGTCTTTACATCGGTATGTAATTTGCTAAAGCTGGTAAAGTCTTTATATTCTAACAAAATGGATGCTGCTCTATTCATAGCATTAAAATCCAATGGAGTGAAAATAGCGGCAGTTGTATGGAGATAAAAAGGATTCTTGCGTGTTACAATCCAATATTCATATGTTCGATTTATGGCATCAAAACGGGCATGTGCGTTCTGAGATACAGGTTGTATTTGATGAATGGCAATGGCTGGGGATAAAATGCCATTGAGTTGTTTAATCAATTGTTGAATGTTACCGACTAAAGGTAAATCTGCATGTGCAACCATTTGAATGGCATGAACGCCGGCGTCTGTTCTTCCTGCCCCAACAATTTCAATTGACTCGCTAAATAAAATTGTCAACGCATCTTCTATTTCTTCCTGAACGGTAAGTCCGTTGGGTTGAATTTGCCAACCGTGGTATCCACTACCATTGTAAGCAATCCACAAGAAATAGCGTTGTTTTTTCATCATTTAGCGGGATAAACCGGAACGGTGAGCTGTTGTCCAATGTTTAAATCGTCTTTTAGCAGTTTGTTAATTTGTTTGAGTTCGTCTATTGTAACATGATATGCTTTGGCAACAGAAGATAAAGTATCTCCTGGTTTTACAATATATTCTTGCGTTGTGGTTGTGTCTTTTTTTGCAGTTTCCGCTAAGTTTGGCGTTAATTGAAGCACTTGATTTTCTTTGAGTTTGTCTTTGGAGCCAAGGTGATTATACAATTTGAGTTGTTCCACCTTAAGATGATGTTGATTTGCTATCGAGTAGAGTGATTCTCCTTTTTTTACAACATGTTCCCGATTGGTATCCAAGGGTGTTGGTTTCTCTTGATTATTAACAGGTTGAACTGTTTTTTTTGTTTCAGTTATCTTTTCGTGAATAGGTTTGGAAACGACCACAAACGCTTTTTTTGTTACTTGAAGCAAAAGTTCCTTGCCCGACTCAATAGTCTTTTGTCTGCGGGGAATGCCATTCCATGCTTTAACATCTTGTTCTGTCACATTGTATTTGTTGGCTATTGATGCGAATGTTTCTCCCGGTTGCACAATGTGTTTCTCAGTTGTGAGGTATGAGGAGTACAATGTGTCAAGTTGAACGTTTTTTGGTACAACTTCTTTGGCATTTTTCAGCTTGAGTGTCGAGTATGTTGCGTTGTCAGTTTCTTCTTGTTTAGCAATTGGTTGTGTTGGAACATTTTTATCAGAAACAGTTTTTGGTTCTGTTTGAAGTTCATTGACGCTGGTTGTAGGTGAGGCTTCTTTTACTTCAGAAATGATTTCCTTTTTTCTCACGCTGACAGTAATGATTTTTCCTGGTTTTAAATTAGTCGAAGTGAAATGATTCAGACGTTTCAGTGCAGCAACATTGGTATGATATTTTCTTGCAATGGTATAGAGAGATTCTCCTGAACGAATGCGATGGGTTTGTCTTGTTATCACTGTTCTTGACACTGGTGTAGTCTTCTTTACAACTTGTTGCTGATTGTTATTCTCTGTCTCGGTAACTGTAAGAGAAGGGTTGACGATGGATTTTTTTATTGCGAGTATGATGATAAGCTTTTGTCCTTTTCTCACATGATGTGTGGACAAGTGATTCCACTCTTTGAGTTTACGTGTAGTGATATGATATTTTCTGGCTATGGATAATAATGTTTCACTTGATTTGACAACATGAATTATCTCTTTTGAAGCGAATTCTTGATCATTCGAATTAGTTGTTTTGTCTTTTTGCCCTGACGCTATTGCGTAATGCTTTTCAGAAATCTTGACAATGAGTTTTTCGCCTGGTTGAATGTCGTTTGAGGAAAGACGATTCAATTCTTTGAGTTTTTCTTCACGCACATGGTATTTTCGAGCAATTGTATAAAGTGATTCTCCGTGTTTAACACGGTGGATGGTTTCAATTGACCTGGTTTCTTGTTTCGATGTGTTTTCGTTCGATGAAACGTTGTGACGAGTTTCATTCTCATCAAGAATCAGTTTTTGACCTGGTTTTATGTCGTTGGATGTGAGATGATTCAACTCTTTGAGTTTCTTTTCGCTTATATGATATTTTCGCGCAATAAGATACAACGATTCTCCTCTTTTTACTTGATGGTCTGTCACATCTGCAAATTGCACGGGCTCCGATGTATTATTGTAAGAATTGTATGATATAGGGATATTGACGGCATTATAATGATACAGACTATCATGTGCAAGTACACAACACCCTGTAACGTATCTTTTTGCATAATAATTCTCCAAACTGTTGTCAATACGTACGCCGCCATCGTACGCTGCATGAATAAAGTTGAAACCGCCATCAGGATTATGTCCGATAACAATACCCACGTGACCAATACGGTCTCTTCTGCTATTGCTGCCTTTGAAAAAGACTAAATCTCCTTTTTTTAGCTGATCTGTTGCAACTTCGCGTCCATCATATACTTGATCGCGTGATGATTCTCCCAGTGGAACTCCAAATTGTTGAAAAACATAATGAGTAAACCCCGAGCAATCGAACGTGCTTGGGCCTTTTGAGCCAGAGCGATATGGTGTATTTAGCAATGTTTTGGCATATTGGACAAGAGAATCGCGCAACTCAATATTTTGCTGAAATGAATGAGCCGAAACTGCCATTACATTTACCCAAAGCAATAAAAAAAGATAGTGACGCATTTGTGTAGATGTTTTTGGTTGATGATTAAAGTTAGGATAAGAAAATATTGCGTTTAAGAGATGAATTGAGTAAGCGGTTTAATGTACATATACTGGCTTAATACTGCCTATTGATATGTGTTCATCGGGGCATGATTTGTTTTTCGGTTTTTGTCAATGTTTCTGTGGAACAAATATAGAGGAAATATTTTGGAATGTTCTTGACGATTTTCTTGCTTATCGTTGGTTTTAATAATTTTTGGTGATAAAATTGACGTGTCAATATAGCAAAATGCAGTATGATATCTAAAATGGTATTTGTTTAAGTTATTGTACTGTTGAGTTATAATTGTTTTTTTACAGCGAGCAATTGATACAAATGATTGATTTGCCAAAATGCCCAAAATAAATCATTCAACCTTGATGTCGTTATATTCATTCGCTTTTTTTGTAGAGGACGATGTGTTAAATTGCGGTTTTTTATACTTTCCACATACACTGACAGAGAGTTACGTGTTTTGTTTATTCTGATATTCATTATCCGACAATAACTGCTTCCTCTGAATTTATTTAGCCTTCTGTCAGTTAATCTTTTTGATCAAAATATCATTATCTTCGCCAACTCGAATTGGATGAGATTTATCCAGGTAATTCTTACACGAATCAATCCTCACATAAATTGGTGAAGAGAGTAGAAAAGTTTCATACGAAGCTACTTTATTCTATGAAGGAATAATATGGTATTCCCCAATGTTACGAACAAAACGGGTAATAACTTTTTGGAGTGGAGCTGTTCCATCTAGATCAAGCGACAAAAAGTTATTCTCGTTTTAGACTGCCGGTTCATATCTTTGTTTTGGAGTTTGATAATCCAATGATTGATGCAATCTTTTCTAATCATAAACGGAAAATACTTGTTCAGAATAAACTAAATTGAAGGCCACAAGAAAAATTAAACTTCTAGTCGCCCTCTAAAATATTTTATGCAGCTTTGAATGAAACTGTCGCATTTGATACTTGAATCTACCATCTACCAAGTCGTAAGTTTTTTTCATTTAGTGGGAAAATAGTGCTATCTTTGCATGAAGATACGCTTTG
>JAJZHJ010000181.1 GCA_021804525.1 Bacteroidota bacterium
ATAAATAGTAATATCCATCGTCTGCTTTAATACATGAAGGATCGTGCACATTGTAACTTGCCCAATCCGAAATATGATCTAATCCTGCAACATCAGAATAATCATCAAGATAAGTAGGGTGAATGAAATTTTGTTTCAATTGAGCATTGACCACCAATGTAATTTGAAATAACACAAAAATCATTATGTATCTATACATCAGAAAATATGTTTAAGTATAAGAAATTAATCTTGCATCGAGCAAATCATAATTCAATGCTGAAGTGGGATTAATCGAATAACAGTAACTGAATATGGTAGAAATTGATATTTAAATAAATTTCCAGGTATTTTAATATTAAAAGAAGCAGGAGCTATTTTGAGTGGCTGTGCAAAACTATTAGAATCTTCTGGATTCCCCGATAATACTTCAACATGAGCATTGCTGTAATTATACGTTGAATGTTGAATATCAACTGGAATAAATCTACTTGTAGAAGTTGGGTTTATTACTTTAAGAATAATCACTCCGTTCGTATTAACTCCGGCACATGAGAAAATTCCAGGAGTAACCTTTTGTGGCATTTTAACGTGATGAATTAAACGGTTATCAAGCCAACAAAAAATGCTATCATCTTTCACCTGAATTTTTACATTATACCAACGTCCAGCTTTTACATGTCCTGGCTGTTGGCCAAAGTAGGATTCATATCCTTTTTTATCATGCCATAAAAGCCAGTTAAAACGCCCCCATTGACCAATATTCCATTGATAGTACGTTTTTGATTGTGTGGAATAAAAACGAATTGAAAATGCATCTATATCATCTAGTGTATCTGCTTTTACTTTAAGCGATAATATAAAGTTATTCCAACCAATTGTTTTAGTTTGTTTTATGAATTGAGGTGAAAAATCTAGATTTAAAAAATGTCTATCTACAATCCAACCATTTGTATTTCTTTTATTTAAAGAAGTAGTATCAAAAAGTTGTTTATTAGTAAATGAAGCATTCCCCATGTTTATGGTAACATCCTTATATTGACAATAAGCCGTAGGGTTTGAAAAACCAACCATCCCAATTCCTTTTTCTGGTGGATTAATCTTATAACCAGAATTTTCAACCCGTTCAGGCAAAACATTATCTGGAATGTTATTAGAAAAAAGTTTTTCAACTTGGTAGGATGGACTCCCAAAAGATTGATGATTATTATAAGTTATAAGATCAGGATTCCATGTTCGATCGTGATCATTGACAAAAGTGGGAGCTAAGGACGACAGCCGTACAATATCTGCATTACGTTCAAATCCCGTTTTAAAGGCAGCTTCAGCCAATGCTGCTTCCAAATTGCCTTTTAGACTATTATCCCACTTTTTTACTGCATACTCACCAACGTATACTTTAGGCCCCTTACGATCGTATGAGTCATAGCGAGTTGCATTTTTATAAAAAAAATCGGGGCTTTCGTAGAAATGCTCATCTATCGTTTGGATTGGTTCTTTTATTTTTGCAAGATCGCTATGCTTAAAAACTTCACGCATCCCTGGATCAGTACATGCAATGGTTGTAATCTGAGGATATTTTGCTTTAATTGCTTTGTAAAAATAATTATAATGTTGTTGATAAACAGATCCGAAATTTTCATTTCCAATTTCAACATATTTCAAGTTAAATGGTTTCGGATGACCGTTTTTTGCTCGTTCATATCCCCATTTTGATGTAACAGGACCAAGTGCATATTCAAGCGCATTCATCACTTCATGAATGTATGGTTGCAATTGAGTAGTATCAACTACTTCAGATTTGCGAAATTGACAAGACATTCCAACATTAATGACATACATTGCCGGAGCATGAATATCCTCACAAAATTGGAGAAACTCTTGAAAGCCTAATCCATCTGTTGAATGATAATTCCACAATACCCAGTGGCCTGGTCGCTGTGCAATGTCGCCAATTGTATTTTCCCATCGAACGCGGTTGGCTAAAGTAGCTCCTTCAACAATACAACCACCTGGGAATCGAAGAAATCCAGGCTTTAATGCAGCAATTTTTTTAGCTAAATCTTTTCTAAGTCCCTGGGGGCTGTTCAAAAATGTGTTTTCAGGAAACATAGATACAATATCAAGCCAGAAAGTTCCTGTAGAAAGTCCACTAATGAGCAAGGAACCATTGTAATCAGTTTCAGATGAAGTTAATTGACATGAAAACTTTTTCCATTCACCTGCAATACCAGCTATTTCTTTCCCAGCTACTTCTTTCCCTTGTTTATCTAAAAGACTCACTCGCAAATCTCCCTTAAACTTTGCATTAGCTCTTGCGTAAAAACTTAAATTATATTTTTCTCCTTTCCTGAGAGGAATACCCCAATAACCTTTGTTTTTAATACCAGCTTCTCCTTTACCAAGTCTCTCTATGTTAATTTGAGCTGACATTGGATTGTTAAGATTAAGAGGATTGATTGATGTTTGCTTTACAGAAGCTTTAGCTCCATTAGTGCATACTAACTGCCAATTAGCAAGGCTATCAGGTTGTGGATAATAATGCTTCCACCCCATTGGAGAAATTATAAAATTTCTATTTCGTATCATTCCTTCGGGTAATCTGTTCCCTTCAAAATCACGATTAGCTATTAATTCACCATATAAGCCACCTTCACCCGCATGATTGATTTCTTCGAAAAAGGTACCATAAAGATGCTCGCTAATACTTGCGCCTGGATGCCCTGCATCGATAATTATTTTTGTAGACTGAGAAAATATAGGAAACATTCCTATTGCGATACTTAGGAGAACGCAAACTAATTTTTTCATTATCAACTTCATTATCAGCTATATATTGTTATTGTAAAATATTTAAATAGACAACAAGTTAATTCGATACTTTTTTGCCCCAAATGGCAGTCCCTTTATTATTTAGACCGCTAAAAATAAACGTTGTAGGCCTCCCTGATTTTTCCCAGTCATGGCCTTTTTGAACAAAAACTTTATCAATATAACCATTGCTCCAATTGAATTGAAGCCAAGGAGCATTATATGTCCACGTACTACCGGCATCGCCATTTAATGTACCATTTGCATCAATCATTAATGAGATTGCCACCTGCAAATCAGGTGAAGTTTGCTCGTTAGCATAACCAGGAACAACCTGATAACCCAAAATGATTTGTTGCCATGTGCCTATTAAACTATCTTTTGCAACAGTGGAATTATCTTCCCAAGCATAACGTTCAGGAGAAACAACAGGCCATCCATCAGTAGTCCAAAAAATTTTACGAACATGTAAGTCCATGTAATAGCTATCTACACTTGGACGCGCCTGATTAGCCATAAAATAGGTTCCATTTCCATCGTCAAAGACTGTACAATGTCCAGTACCCTGCCAACCACCATGCCCTGTAAATTGATAAGGAGCAATAATCATTGGGCCATGATCAATATCAACATTGGCATCAACGCCATTATAATCATAATAAGGGCCTTGAGGATTGTCTGCCCTACAAACACGAACATTATATTTAGTTTGTAGCCAATCGTATGAAATAAACAGATAATATTTCTTTAAGGTAGGATTATATATGACTTCAGGAGCTTCAATATTTCCATTATATTTACCATTTGTAAAGCCTCTATTGGCAATACGTACTCCAATATCACCGGAGGTTAGCGGAAGACCCGTTGACGGATTCAATTGCAATGCATAGATTCCATCCCAAGCTGAACCATAAAACATCCAGTAATTTCCACTGGCATCTACTATGACAGTAGGATCAATAGCATTTGTTTGAGTAACAGAATTATTTTCAGAGGTAACAACTATGCCTTTTTCCTTCCAACCTAGCACAGGATCAGTAGAAGTCGCTAGTCCAATTACACTTAATCGAGGAGTAGAACATGAAAGGGCATAATATAAGCGATATTCATTACCGACTTTCATTACAAAAGGAGCCCATAAGGCATTGTAAGGTGTTCCACCTCGATCGGAAATAAATTTTGCTGCTATAGAAGGAATTTGATCAAAAACCCAACCAACAAAAGTCCATTGCACTAAATCTTTTGATTTTCTAATCTGAATTCCTGGTCTAACTGTAATCCCATAACCCACGTCAGTACTATAACAATAGTAATAATCACCAAATTTACGGATTGATGGATCATGTACATTATACGATCCCCATTTCGAGTAATAAGTAAATGGAGCAACATCAGCATACGTGTCTTCAATTGAATTAATATTAAATACTGCCACAGTAGTAGTGGTGTCGTTGCCAATTGTTGGAGTATTTGATACAGTCGGCTCATTTTTAGAGCAAGAAAAAATCAACAATGCGAAAATGAACAAGAGATATGATGTATTTGATTTTGACATAAATATAGATGGTCAAAAATGAAAAAAAATCACGTAATTACATGTCCTTGTTCAATTGAACAAAGACATGTAATTATAAAAAAGATCAATCGGCTGAATTTGGAATAAGATTAGGATTATCATCAAGTTCGATTTGTGGAATTGGTA